>JAICQI010000346.1 GCA_025937955.1 Pyrinomonadaceae bacterium | reverse complement strand
TCAGCGAGGCTGCAAACAAAAGAAAGGGAAGCGGTTCTCGTTCCGCTTCCCGTTTCGATGCATGCGGGCCAAATTTTCTTACTGACAAAGCTACTGACCGCAACCGATCTGCGCTTCTACGATTTCGAATCCGGTGCGCCAGTTGAGCGCTGGCGGTCTGGTCCGTGATACCGCAAGTTGTGAATAAGTTGTCAACGTCTCTGGCCGGTGTCGGTTTGGCGAGAACTAGATAGATTTACAAACTGAATGGCACCCTACCTACGTAATTCCGTCGAACGGTGTCGAACATTTGCCTTACCTGAACTGAAAGTTCGCCACGTGAAAGCTGTTATCATTCAATTTCAAAATCAGTTGCCGGCATGTGCCTTTCCACGACTTATCCGTCTTCCAGACGTATGTGTACTGGTCCGTGGCCGCGTCGTAGCTTATGCTGCTATTGCCCGCTGTAACAGTCTCTTCGATGGCGGAGACGGGCGCGCCATCGCTGCAAGTGATCTGTTGTGAAACCGGGTAGCCTGCTGCGAAGATATTTAATCCGTTATCACCGTTCAGGCTGAACTTAACCGGGATCGCACTACCAGCATTAACTAGGTTGAGCGTAGGGGGGGTATCCACAGGCGGGAAGAAGCCACTGAAGTTATAGAGCGCCGTCACTACCGCCTCACACGAGCTTGAAGCACCGTGAATGTCTTGCACCGTTAGCGTGACGGTTGTTTGACCTATCAGATATGGTCCCGTTGGAGATTGTGTGAGTGTAATCACGTCGTCGCTGTCAGGATCAAACGAGCCGTTGTCGATCGAAGCGCCTGCCGTACCGTCGGGACCTAAGATCACAGTCATGTTCTGACAAATTGCTACCGGTGCTCTGTTCTTACACTTTCCCGCGCTGCCGGCATTGAATATGGCTTGGATTTCTGCGGCAGAGAGGGCGCGGTTGAAGATTTCGGGTTCGTCTATAAGACCGCTAAAAGTCAAAAATGAGTTACCGCTGGCATCGCAAAAACCACCGATGCAGAAATGATGGTTATCAGTCCAAGCAGGGTTTGTGATCGTTCCGGAGGCTTCTAGTGTCCCGTCGATATAGAGCCTTTGCGTAGTTCCATCAAAAGTGGCCGCGATAAAATGCCACGCTCCATCATTGATGTTTGAGGTGGAGACCAATTGCACCGCATCTGCGGAGAAGCTTTCACAGCTTGGATTGCAGACAGTGAAATCGACTTTTCTTGGGTCACTTTCATTCGTTCTTATTATCCAGGAGCTACCCGTGGTCCAATACTTTGCAATGATCGCTTTATTGCCCACTGTTGCAGTAGTTTGAATCCATGCATCCAAAGTGAAACCTCCACTTAGACCACTTAAAACCTCACCAAATTGAACGTGATCGTCCACGCCATCCAGGCTGAAGGCCTGCCCGACTATTCCCGGCGCGAATGTCGCTCCATTCTGGGGTGTCCCATGGTGAGTACCCAAAATATCATTCGCATTCCCATCTCCCGACCACCAGCTAACTATGCCTGGTGGGGGGCTTACACACTCAGGTTCAGGCATGCAACTATCGCCAACATAAAACTGCCCATAATAGTCATTCTCCACTCCTCCCTGCGCTCGCGACTCGCGAATCTCCACTCGGTTGAAAGCTGCGGCAGACCATACGCCGACGAAGGACGCTACGTCGTTCGGGGCATTGAACCAGAAGCTGTCAACGAGCGTGCCATCTAAAAACAGCGAGACTGTGAAGACTGAATCGACACAGCCCGCGCCTCCGCTACATAGACTCCCCTCTTCGGAGGGTATTGTCAGGTGCTCGGCGAAATCGAATCCAAAGGAACATGTTGGAGTATCCAAAACGATGTTGAGGTCCTCGAAACCGCCTACGGCCAGGTCGATTCCGGGAAGTAGCGTCGTCCAGAAATCTTCCGGGTTCGGACGGTCAATAACACCAAAACCCAGAGCAACCGACGGGTCGGAACTGCCTGAGACATTACTGATCGTGAGTGATCCCGCCTCAGCGCTGTTGACGTATCCAAGTAACGGCAGCGGGCCAGTGGCGCTTGTCGCTCCAGTTGCAGAAAGAAAAGTCGCTTTGTCATCAAACACAGTTAATGCTCCCTGGGTTTTGGGTTGTAAACCTGCGACCACAATCGCCATCTGAGCTTCTTTGGTGGATGTGCATACGAAAGAGAAAATAAGTACGAATAAAATACTGAATGAGAGCTTGAGCTTATTCATGATGAGACTCCTTCTGGAAGGTATGTTCATGCCAGCTCCATCTGGCGTCGCGTTCGAGTCCGCAGCGAAATTATTGTCTGCTGCTGAGGAAGGTGCTAACGTCCCATCGCAGGTCGGGAATTTGGTCATCCCTCATCTGCGGTTCTCGCCTCATTTAAGAAAGCAAGAAATCGCGATGAAAGGGGACATGCTGGCGTGAACTCTTTCAGCGCACCGGTAAGGCTGGAGTGCCTGCTGGGCCGCGCATCTCACTGATCCAAAAATGGTTTCTCAGCCAATCAGCGTTCGACCACAAATCGATGGACACACCCGAAAACACCGGCAATGATCACGTGATTACGAGGTTATTGCTTGACTGGAAAGATGGCGATCTATCGGCATACGAGCAACTCGTGCCGCTGGTCTACGAGGAGTTGTATCGCATCGCGGGACGCCAAATGAGCAAGGAGCGCCGGGAACACACACTGCAACCTTCGGCCTTGGTCAACGAAGCCTTCATCCGTTTGATTGATTACGATCAAGTGAATTGGCAAAACCGGCGCCACTTCTTCAGTCTCGCTGCAAAGATGATGCGAGAGGTGCTGGTCAACTACGCTGCAACCCGGAAGCGGCAGAAACGCGGCGGCACTGCTCAGCGACTGACACTCGACGAAGGCTTGGTTCCCAATCCAACAAGAGTAATGGGAGTGGATGATTTGTTAGCGGTGAACGAAGCGTTGGAACAGTTGGGTCAGGAAGATGAGCGCTGCGCCCGAGTTGTCGAGCTAATGTTCTTCGGTGGTTTGACCGAGAAAGAGACCGCTGATGAATTGGGCGTATCTGATCGGACGGTAAAACGGGAATGGCGTTATGCAAGGCTGTGGTTGCGACGCCAACTAACCAGTAAACGATGAACTCCAATTTTGAACGAAAGAAGAGGATCAAAGAACTAATCGATCAGGCGCTTGATCTTGATCCAACCGCAAGGGTAGCGTTTCTGAACGCAGCTTGTGCCGGTGATGTTGAACTGTGTGCCGAAGTGGAATCGCTCCTCAGTCACGAACAGAGCGTTGCAGTTTTTCTGGCGCAGCCGGCCTGGCGACACGTGGTCCAAGACATAACGAAGGTTCGACAGGAATCGCTTGCGGAGCGGCAGCTTGGCCGCTATCAGATTCACGAGAGACTTGGGCACGGCGGAATGGGAGAAGTCTGGCGCGCGACCGATGAACAACTTAAGCGCGAGGTGGCGATTAAGATTCTCCCGTCAGAGTTTTCCAGGGACGGTGAACGCGTGCGACGGTTTCAGCAAGAGGCCTACGCGGTGTCGGCGCTCAAGCACGCGAACATCATCACAATTCACGAAATTGGGGAGAGTGGCGATCTTCACTTCATCGTCACTGAATTGGTCGAAGGCAAAACTCTGCGCGACCTACTGACGGGTGAACCGATGGGGTGGCGCAGAGCAGTGCGAATTGTTTCTCAGATCGCAGCCGGGCTGAGCGTCGCCCACACGGCGGGCATCATTCACCGCGACATCAAGCCGGAAAACGTGATCGTGCAGTCCAACGATCACGTGAAGGTACTCGATTTCGGCATCGCCAAGTGGGTCAAGAGTCCAACCGAAAGCGCAGTGCATGATTCAACCAGTGGAATTGAAACTAGAATAGGAGCCACGCCTGGCACTTTGAAATATATGTCACCCGAACAGGCACGCGCCGAAATTCTTGACCCACGCACAGACGTCTTCTCGCTCGGTCTGGTACTTTACGAAATGATTGTGGGGCGCCATCCGTATAGCGAGACAAGCGAAGAGAAAGTAGGTGCCGCGCTGAAAAGTAGCGAAGAAATCGCGCCACTCAACACAAGTGACAGTCGGATCCCCGCTGCGCTTGATCGCATCCTGACGCGAGCTCTGCGGAAGAATCGCGATGAACGTTACGATTCCGCGTCCGACATGTTGCCGGACGTCGATGAACTAAAATCGCTAATTGAAATCAGTCGTCAAGAGAGAGGTCAGAAGCTGTTCCGTGCGCAAAATGCAAACCAACTGTTGACGCAGTTCGCAGTGCTTTACGATGCCGACAGGAGACCGCGCCTCTCGTTAGGCGCTCTGTGGACCATCTGGCGGTTTGCCGATCTCAAGCGTGGAAAGTTGGAACAGGATACGATCAGAAAGAGTTTGCGCAGCAGCCTGGCGAGACTTGCACTGTTGGTGCTTACGGTCGCTGTGGCCACGATGATTGCGGCTGCGCTTTTGTCAATGAGCGAAGTTTGGGAAGAGCAAGTCCTGCGCGATGGGCATACGGCCGCCGTGCGACGCGCAGTCTTTTCCCCTGACGGCCGGCTATTGGTCTCGGTTGGCGAAGACAAGCAGGTCATCGTCTGGGACTTCGCGCGACGTGAACGCCTCGCAACTTTCACAGATCACACGGACTGGGTTGCTGCGTTAGCCTTTTCACCGGATGGGGAGTGGTTTGCTACGGGCGGTTATGATCGGACGGTCATCGTGTGGGATGCGCTAAAGCTGCAGAAGGCGACAGTGCTGCGCGGGCACCAGCGCCCTGTCACCGCGCTGGCTTTTTCGCCGGATGGCAAGGTGCTGGTGTCCGCCAATGACTGGGTCGAAGGCGACAAATGGGCAACGTTTCTTTGGCGCGTAGGAAGCTGGGAACGCTTTGCAAAGATTCAACTTTGGGCTTTTGACATTCAATCCATGATCTTTACCGCTGGCAACCGCATGATCTATCACACGGATGTGTCACCTAACACTTGGGATGTGAGCACCGGGCAGCCGGTGGACGATCAATTCGATCCGGCTTGGTCCAGCGGAAATGCCGTGCTCTCGCCCGATGGCACTCTATTGGCCGGTGTGAACGGCGATGGCGAGGTGATCTTTGTCGATTTCAAACGACGCCGGATGTTGAGCCGCATCAGGGCGCATCAGGATAATGGTCGCGCTGTGGCCTTTTCACCGGACGGACGGTTGTTGGCGACGGGTGCGGAGAACATTATCTTATGGGATGCGCTGACACACCGAAAAATCACGACGATTGATTTTCCGTCCATTGTTTGGACTGCGCTGTTTTCCCCTGATGGGCGTTGGTTGGTCACAACACATGGTGATGGTGCGATTCGGGTGTGGGATGTTTTCGAACGGCAGCGAGCAGTCGGCTTTAACCAGCACGACGGCGCTGTTCGCACGGTATCCTGGGCGCCCGATGGGAAGCGTTTCGCTTCCGCTGGGGAAGACCGCGTCGTTATGGTTTGGAATACGGATACTGGACGCAGAGAAATGGTGCTGGCCGGTCACCCAACTCGAGTGATGGGTCTCGCGTTCGGTCCGGCCGGAAAGACGTTGGCCTCTGTTGATTTCGAGGGAACAATCATCATCTGGGATCTGGACCAGCAGCGGGAACAGTTACGGTTCGGCTATCCCGGCGGCGCGACAACTGCTTACTGCCTGGCTCTCTCGCCCGATGGCCGCATGGTGGCAACCTCACACGGCGTTTATGAGGCCGCCAGTGGTCGCCAAATAAATTTGGACCGATTTCACGCAAGTGCGATCTACGGCGTGGCTTTTTCCGCTGATGGCACGAGACTGGCCGTTGCACATGCGGAAGGTCGTCAATTTTTATTTGACACCGCGACTTGGCGGGTGATTGGGCAGACAAATTTCAGTGCGCGACAGTTCATCAGCGTGAGTTTTGCGCCGGATGCTGAACAAGTAGTTACGGGTGAGGACGGAGGAACTGTGCAGTTGTGGGACACACAGCCGCTGCACCCTTCCACCGTAATAGGCCACCACACCGCGCGCATCAAGTCGGTAGCATTCTCGCCAGACGGGAAGCAAGTGGTCTCAGCAGGTGACGATAATGTGATCGCACTCTGGGACGTGAGCAGTCAAAAACTGATTACACGTATTGGACTGCACATAGCGCCAGTTTACGCCGTCGCCTTCGCGCCCGAGGGCGGACGACTCGTCGCTGGCGGACATGATCATTCGGTGCGGCTGTACACGCGCCATCGCAGCCTTTGGGGATTCCGATTAGATTAAACGATGTCAACGGAGATGTGCTTCCGTACCCCAACTCGTCTTGGCCCATCTTGTGCGTTGTAACATGGCGCGATCGTCTCGTCTGTGCAAATCCGCCAAGAAGCCGTCAACTAAGATTCAACGAGTCTGCAAACAAAAGAAAGGGAAGCGGTTGTTAGCTCGCTTCCCGTCTCGATGCACACCGGCCAGATCATCATGCTGACCAAGATGCTAACCCCCACTGATCTCCGCTTCTATGATTTTG
>JAICQI010000838.1 GCA_025937955.1 Pyrinomonadaceae bacterium | reverse complement strand
GTGTGCCAGGTGATCGCTGTTCCTGACGAAACGGCACAACTCGTATCCGTCAAGATTCGGCATTAAAGCATCAGTAACAATAACGTCGACCTGCAAAGTGAGCAGAACCTTCATGGCCTCCAGCCCGTCGCCGGCAGTCATGACGTCGTATCCGGCGCGCTGAAGCACGACTTCGAGGTAGCGCCGCAGTGCCGGATCGTCCTCGACCAAAAGCACACACTGAGCCCCGTCCGGTGCTTCCGCCAAAAACGGGGTAATTTTGAGTGTGTCTTGTCTGATCATGGTGCGTGAGTGAAGAGGACCGAGCCGGGGTGACTCTCACGGAGCAGGGTAGCCCGCCAGAAGCATGCTTGTCAAACAATTTTGGCCACTGATGAACGTAGATGGACGCGAAGCTGACCTGCGTACATCCGCGTATAGCTGCGGCTAAGTCATTTATCGATAAAGGTTTGATGCCAGAGCTCAAGTCCTAAAAGCTGGAAAACCTGGAGGTTATAGTCTTCCCGGCCCGAAAGGTTCGCGTCAACCACCCGCCGGACCTCCTTCGGGCGGAAGATGCCTCGCCGCTTCACCGCCTCTTCGGACAGCAAATCGCCGATCATCGGCCGCAGGGCGCCCCGCAGCCAGGACCGGATTGGCGCTCCGAATCCCGCCTTTTTTCGCCAGACCACGTCTGCAGGCAGGACGCTTTCGAGGGCGCGCTTCAGGACATATTTGCGCTTGAGTCCACGTAGTTTCAGTTGCGGTGGCATGCGCGCCGCCATCTCGATCATCTCGCGATTGAGAAACGGCACCCGCACCTCCAGATTTGCCGCCATCGAGGTCTTGTCTGTCGTCAGGAGATTGAGGCACGGGAGAAACGTCTTCAGGTCTACGTAGAGAAGTTGATTCAAAGGAGCAGCTTCTGCCGCGCGTGCAAAGTAAGCACGATGCGTCGCGTAAGGATCGTATTGGCTCGTGCGCGCGCGCCACTCATCCGAGTAAAGCCGCCGCTTCATCTCATTGGTAAAGTACGTGCCGTAGCCGAGATAACGATCTTCAAAATCGAGCGCCGCGCTGCGCGCAAACTTCTTCGCGTTGCGCAGTGGCGCCGTTAGTTTACCTGGCAGCCCACCGGGTAAAACGCCGGCCACAGTCTTCATCAACGGTCGCCGCAGCAGGTTTGGCACCGGATCGAACGCGGATGCAATCTGCATCGCCATCTGCCGCGGATAACCGGCGAAGACCTCGTCGCCGCCCATGCCCGAGAGCATCACCGTTAGCGTTTCGCGCGCCGCGCTTGAGATGAGATAACTCGGGATCGCCATGTCGATCGGCGGCTCTTCCATGTGATAGACCAGCTTCGGCAACAGCTCCGCAACCGAAGGCTTCAACATGATCTCGTGATAGTCAGTCTGCAACTGCTCGTTGACGCGCCGCGCCCAACGCACGTCGTCAGGGATGATGTCGTAACGCAGATCCTCGCTCTCGATCCCGACAGTGTAGGTGCTGATGCGTCGCCCGTTGCTGTGGCGGTCCATCATTGCCACGATGCCGGACGAATCGATGCCGCCCGAGAGAAACGACCCGAGCGGGACGTCGGCAACCATCTCCATTTTCACGACGCGATCGAGTGTGTCGAGCACGCGCTCGCGCCACCACGCCTCGTTTTTGCCTTCCTCGATCGTGTTGAAGGAAACGTCCCACCATTGTTTGAGTGTTAGTTCGTCGTTATGAAAATGAAGCAGGTGGCCCGGTGGAACTGTCTTGACGTCGGCAAACAACGTGTTCGGATCCGGCGACCAGAGAAACGTCAAAAACTGGTGCAGCGCTTCGGGATTGAGCTCAGGTTTTACCAGCTTCGTGGCGAGGATCGCTTTGATCTCAGAGCCAAAGATGAACGTGTTTCCAATGAAGGAGTAATAGAGCGGCTTGATCCCGACGTGATCGCGCACGAGCGTCAACGTACGTTCCTTGTTGTCCCAAACGGCGAACGCAAACATGCCATTGAAATGGCCCACCGCATCCCAGCCCCATTCAGAAATCGCTGCGAGCAAAACTTCCGCATCGCTTTCGGTTTGAAACTCATGACCGAGCGCACGCAGTTGTTCGCGGAGCTCGCGGTAGTTGTAGATTTCGCCGTTGAATGTGAGGACGTAGCGGCCGTCGTGAGACAACATCGGCTCGTGACCGCCCGGTGACGTGTCGATGATCGCTAACCGGCGATGCCCCAAACACGCACGCCGTCCCGAAGCGTCGATCGGCTCTGAAACCCAAACGCCCTGATCGTCCCTGCCACGATGCTCAACACTCTCGAGCATCGGCCCGATCAGTCTCTCCGTCTCGAGCCCAACTATCCCTGCAATCCCACACATCTATCCGTAAAAAAATCCGTGTTAATCCGTGGCTAAATCTCAAACGGGCGGCGCTCGCGGAGAGAATCGAGCACTCGAAATGTAGCACGCGTGGTTGCTGCGAGTTCATCAACACTGATCGGCGCTGGTCCACCTCCGAGCACGCTCGCGCAAACTTCTCGCACCTGCGCCTGCTGGCCTTTGTCCTGCGCTTTCAACGTGACCTGTTCCTCGCGTCCATCCTTGTAAAGCGTCGCACGACGGAAATCATCCAGCACAAAAACTCGTCCTTCGCCAAATATCTCCACGCGTTCCTTCGCCAACGCTTTATCACCCTCGCTGAGATACGCGACCGAGCCATTCGAGCCATCCGCGAAACGCAGAGTGATAATGACAGAGTCAGCATCAACTATCTTGCTCGACCTCGCAC
>JAICQI010000753.1 GCA_025937955.1 Pyrinomonadaceae bacterium | reverse complement strand
TTTGAGGTTCATTTTTGGTTACCGATCTGTGAGACGCCAACGCCTGTCATCATACGCGTAGCATAAGCTTCGGCCATTTTAACTCGTACGGTGGCTTTAATGAACGTTTTGGACGCGCAGCAAAATTACACGGTGCGCAATAGTAGTTAGTAAGCCTACTGCCGTAATTCAGTAATCGATGTGCTCGCGTTTGCGGATGCGGACTCGTAGGGACGCCAATGTTCAAAAATGTCCGTGAGCGAGTTCCTTTGAAACTCATTTAAGCACGGGGAATTCAGGGACTGTTTCACTCTACCAGTCAGCTTAAGTCCGCCGCATAGCGCCGAAATATTTATAATGACAAGTTGTAAAGGGAGAATAGTTCATGTTGAATAACACTATAAGCATTCTTTTCAAATCGAGCATCTTCTCAATTCTGGCCATACTTGCCTGTCAGTCCACCAGCGCTCAGGAAACGAAGGTGAAAGTCGCATATGCCTCGATCAACGGGCTGAAAATGTATTATGAGATTCATGGCACCGGCGATCCTGTGGTGTTGCTCCACGGCTCGTTCATGACCATCACAAACAACTGGACGGGGTGGATCGACGAACTCTCCAAAACGCGCAAAGTAATTGCCGTCGAAATGCAAGGCCACGGGCGCACGGCCGACAGCAAACGCGATTTCAGCTATGAGAACCTCGCCGATGATGTGGCGGCGCTGCTCGATCACCTTGAAATGCCCAGTGCAGACCTCATCGGTTACAGCATGGGCGCCGGCGTCGCGATGCAGTGCGCGATTCGCCATCCGGAGAAGGTTCGCAAGGTTGTCAGTATTTCGGGCGCGTTCCGCCTCGACGGGCTGGTCAAGGAAGCGCTCGACGTATTCCCGCGGATCTCCGCCGAAACGTTCAAAGGCTCGCCCATCGAAACCGAATACAAGAAGCTGAGTCCGACGCCCAACGAATTCCCGAATTTCGTCAAGCGGGTCATCTCGATCGATTTGAAGCCGTACGACTTCGGCGCGGACAAGCTCAAGGCCACTAAGGCGCCGATGTTCTTTATCCACGGAGATGCGGATGGCGTGCGGCTTGAGCACATCTCAGAAATGTTCCGCCTGAAGGGCGACGAAATTCACGGCGACTTGAGGCCGCGCTCAGCATCGAGATTGGCCATTTTGCCCAATACAACACACGTCACCTTGATGGAGCGCATGGCGGTTATCGTCCCGATGGTGAACGACTTTTTGGATGCGAAGCCGCAAAAGCAATAAAAGCCCGGCGTTGTGGTTTGACTCCGCTGACGCGGTCGTCGTTTGCCAGCAACGACTACGAAGTTGCCGCAGTTCTGCGACGACTCTTGCTACGCTACTCCGCCGGTGCTTTTGACCGAAGGTTCGCCGAGAAAGGTCAAGAGTTCGGCGTTTACTTCCTCTGCGTGCGTCCAGGTGATGGCGTGTGGTCCACCTTTCACCACCGCCAACCGAGCGCCTTTGATGAGTTTCGCGGTGCGCTGTCCAGATGCCGCAAGTGGCACAATGCGATCATCGTCACCGTGAATGACAAGTGTCGGGACATCGATGCGCTCGACATCTTTCCGGAAATCTTCGATCCAGGTTGATACGCATGCCAGACTGGCTGTCGCGGATGCGCTAACAGCGAGGTTCCAACTTGCATGCATGACGTCCTTGCTGACGCGGTTACCGAGTAGTGGATCCGAGTTGTAGAAGTTCTTGAAGAATTCCGTAAAGAATGCATAGCGATCAGCGGTCACTGCTTTCTTAATTTCCTCGAACACACTCGCGTCGACGCCTTCTGGGTTATCATCCGTTTTCAGCAAAAAAGGAGGCACGCCACCGATGATCACCGCCTTGCTTACACCCTTTGGGCCGTACTTGCCGAAGTAGCGCGCAATCTCACCGCCCCCCATTGAGAATCCCACCAGGATGAATTCATCGAGCTTGAGTTGCGTGATCAGCTCTTGGAGATCTGCAGCAAAGGTGTCGTAGTTGTAGCCTTCGGTTGGTTGACTCGATTTGCCGAAGCCTCTCCGGTCGTAAGTGATGACTCGATATCTCGCATTCAGTAGCACGGACATCTGCTTTTCCCACGAAGCGCCGCTCAATGGATACCCGTGAATCAACACCACGGGTTGACCTGAACCATGATCTTCGTAGTAAAGGTCAATGCTCGATGAATTCTCTTTCCCAACTGTTACGTATGGCATAACTCTGCTCCTTTCAGTGTTCCATCTTTCATGATCTCTCGAAGGACCAAGCAAACATCAGCGCAATCTATACGTGGCGATGTTCACAGTGCGGCGACAAGGGCGAATATGAAAACGAAGACGTTGAACTCTATCAGCATCCAGCTGCCGCAAGTTTGGAATACTTGTGTTCTTGGTTCTCCTGCTCGCGTGATACACACGAGGACCTCAGTTATCCAGAAGTCATCCGCTCGGCTCGCAACACCATTTACGCTCAAGTGCCTCCCCTCCCGCAACTAGCAGTGTAACGCCGTTACCATCATCTTTACATGTAATACCGATATGATGGATTCGGGGATATGTTGTTTCAAATCTCCCCCGTGATTTCCCCCCACCTCGCGCGACTACTCTTGATACTTTTGCATAGGTTTGTGCGCGTTATTTGGTAATGGCGAACTCGGTCCGCTGATCGAGTAATTTAATGGGGAGAAACTTATGAAGAAGATGCTACTTGGTTTTGTATTGGTGTTCGGGGTTATCGTATCGCAGGGTGTGACGGCAACCGCGCAGGATTCGGTTGTTGGTTACTGGAAAACGGGTGGTTTGGGAACGATCAACGAGGTCAACACCGTCACCGGCCAGACAAAGAACAATCGCGGCCAACTGTTCTCGTACAAGTTTGCTGCAGACGGCACCTACACATTCGTAGGCTACATGGAATCAACTATGTTCGGTTGCACAACGGGCCTTTTTAACGAAATCAACGGGCGCTACACGGTTGACGGTTCGACCATCTTTCTAAACCCCTCGCGCGATTTTTGGAGAAACACGTATTCGTGCTTCCCGAATTCGAACCGGTCGCAGACTAAGATCCCGACGAAAAAATCGCTGGAATTCGGTTTTAAGACGGATCAATACGGCAAGGATTTCATCTGCCTGAGCGACGCAGGCGTTGAGACTTGCTACAGGCGCGAGAAGGAATAAGAGAAGACCGAAAGCATATTTGTTTCTAAGTAAGAGCCAGACTATCCTTCCTGACTTGTCTTGTCTTGCCAAGTGCTCT
>JAICQI010000942.1 GCA_025937955.1 Pyrinomonadaceae bacterium | reverse complement strand
TTTGCACTGCGCTGATGACGATGCGCAACAAAGAATGATCGAACTCATCGACGAAACTCGGAAGAGGGGCGACACGCTCGGCGGCATCTTTGAAGTCGCTGCGCGCGGAGTGGTGCCCGGATTGGGTTCGCACACATCTTGGGATTTAAAGCTCGACGGGTTGCTGGCGCAGGCTGTGATGTCAATTCCGGCGGTGAAAGCGGTCGCGATTGGTGCGGGAGCGGAGGCGAGCAGTTTGCCGGGATCTGAAGTACACGACGAAATCGCATACAACAACGAGACGCGTGAGTTTATTCGCGAGACAAACCGCGCCGGCGGCCTCGAAGGCGGGATCACAAACGGCGAACAGATCCGCATACGCGGTCATCTAAAGCCGCTCTCGACTTTGCGCCGCGCGCTCCGTTCCGTCGACATCGACACGAAGGAAGAAGAAGCCGCTGCGTTTGAGCGATCAGACGTAACGGCGGTTCCTGCCGCTGGCGTGATCGGAGAGTCGATGGTGGCGCTCGTGCTCGCTGGAGCGATGCGCGAGAAGTTTGGCGGCGACAGTCTCGGCGAGATGAAGCGCAACTTCGAAGGCTATCGAGAGCAGCTAAGAGGGTATTAGCCACAAAAAGGCACTAAACTCACATAAAAGGATATCTGCCGTAGGTAAATATTCGATTCCTTTTTGAGGATTATTTGAGCATGTCTCTCTTTTTCTTTTTGTGACTTTTGTGCCTTTTTGCGGCTACTTCTGATTTTTGTGCTTCTTTGTGGCTTAGCGTAGAATCACGCCATGGCATTACTGGAAATAGTTAAGTGGCCGGCGCCGGTGCTCGATACACCGGCTGATCCGGTGACAGAGTTTGACGCGGATCTCGCCAAACTCGTCAGCAATATGTTTGAGACGATGTACGCCGCGCCCGGTGTCGGATTGGCGGCGGTGCAGGTTGGTGTCCCGAAGAGACTGTTTGTGATGGACTGCTCCGGTGGCAAGGATCCGCAGCAGCGCGTAACGCTCATTAATCCCGAAGTGATGCGAGTTGAAGGAACTCAGAATGGCGACGAAGGCTGTTTATCGTTCCCGGGAATCTTCACTCCGGTCGAACGAAACCTGCGAGCCATCGTGCGCGCGCAGGATCTCAAGGGTGAATGGTTCGAGCTCGACGGCATGGAACTGACCGCCCGCTGCATGCTTCACGAAACGGACCACTGCGATGGAATCGTGTTCCTCGACAAGATGAGCACCATCAAACGCGAGATCGTCAAGCGCAAGATCAGGAAACTGCAAAAAACAGGAAAGTGGGAATAATGTAAGCCGCAGATTTACGCGGAAAAACGCAGATCTGCATCTGCGTTTATCCGCGTAAATCTGCGGCTTAAATACAGGAGCTAAACATGGCAGCAGAATTTCGTAACGAACCATTCACAGATTTCACTAAAGAAGAGAACGCGCAGGCGATGCGCGCGGCGCTCGAGAAAGTCAAGAGCGAACTCGGGCGAGAGTATCCGCTCGTCATCGGCGGCGAAAGAATTACCACCGGTAACACGCTCGAAAGTATCAATCCAGCTAATCGCACACAGGTCGTCGGACGTTTCAACAAGGCCACCAAAGAATTCGCCACACGCGCGGTCGAAGAAGCCGCGAAAGCATTCGAGACCTGGAAGCTCACGCCGCCCGCCGATCGCGCCGCGTTGTTGTTTCGCGTCGCCGCCATCATGCGCGAACGTAAACACGAATTGTCTGCGTGGATGATCTACGAAGTGGCGAAGACGTGGCCCGAGGCCGACGGTGACACCGCGGAAGCGATCGACTTCTGCGAATTCTACGCCCGCGAGATGCTTCGTTACGCCGGCGAGCAGCCGTTGGTCCATATTCCCGGTGAACAAAACCACCTCGAATACGTGCCGCTCGGCGTGGGCGCAGTCATTCCACCATGGAACTTCCCGCTCGCAATCATGGCAGGCATGACGGTCGCTTCAGTTGTGACTGGCAACACGGTC
>JAICQI010000571.1 GCA_025937955.1 Pyrinomonadaceae bacterium | reverse complement strand
GGTGAACGTATTGTCGATGGTATCGGCGCCAGTGGCTCGCGTGCGGTCCGCGACTCGCTCCGCACCTCATCCAGGTTTGGGAACGTACCTTCCGGCTTGCCTGGCCGAGGCGGCGGTGCTCCGCGCGTGGCACGCTGGCCCAGAGCCGCTTCACTCACGACAAAAACATGCGGCATCAATAGCAGAGCAGCACAAAGTAATAACGCAAGCGAGATTCGCAGGGTGGAACGCCGAGCACGAGGCTTCATTATGAGGGTCTCCTGATGATGAGAGCCGGGGACAAATAAGCTCGGTTAACTCGTGTCGTGGCGAGGCGGCACGCATCGAGTCAGCTCAGTGGGTGGACGCACTCTACGCGCAACATCAGGAGTACGTCAATGAATTTTAATTTCGGGCTAGAACTTTTGTGCGTCCACTTCGACTTTCGGACCCAACGAGATGGCGACGCGCATCGTGTCGGGACGGCGGTCGAATTCGGCTTTGACAAAGGCGCGATCCTGACGTAATGCCGACTCTAAGTCTTCCAACATTTGTTTATCGCGTGGAGCTCGGACCACATCGACCAGCGACCCCCGCCCATCACTAAATACGTCAGCAATGAAGGTCATGTCGTCAGCATCATCAGCAGAGTAACTGGCGTGCGAGTGAGCATAGGCACGTGTCAGGGCGGCAAGTTTGCCGCTTGGGTTTAAGGTAGGCGACAGTTCGGATACACGGTCGTCCGCAAAACGCTTTCTTGCCAGGTCTTGCGCCGCGTGGAGATCGTATCCAGTTGTAGTCACTATCGTGACTCCGTTGCTCTGAAGCGCCGCTTCACGCAGCGCCACGAAATGCGGACGCAGAGCTACGAACATCATTAAGAACATGATCACCGAAGCAAAGGAACCAATGGTATACGGCATCAGGCGTGGCTCGAGAAAACGTGCAATGCGAATTCCCAGCGGAGGCTTGGGCGCCTGGCGACGAGCAGCAGCCTCAATCGTCAATAAATCAGTAATCGATTCGGCCAGGTATGGAGGCGGTGTGGGCCGCGTCATCATCTTCAGACCGCGAGTCAGCGACCGCAACTCTGCCGCCTCCGATCGACACACCGGACAACGATCCAGGTGATCGTCGATTGCTACTCGAGCCGGAAGCGATACGCAGTCGTCCACGTATAACGAAAGTGAGTATCTGGTTTCTTCGCAGGTCATCATGGTAATGCTTCGGATGGCTGACCAACCCCGGCTGCTCCCTCAAGAAGCAACTCCGACAAGTTTAGGGCAACCCCTTCAGGCTTGAAGTGAGCGATGCTTAACGGGTGTTGCTGGCCACGTTTTCAATACGCCCTCATCATGCCACTGGAAGCCTTGAGCCCGCCGTATTCTCACTTCGACCCATTTGGCACCGAGTTTCGTGAGCCGGGGCGGATCAGCCATCCGAATTACAAAGATCCTTCCAGCTTGCGCCGGAGTTCCTGGCGACCTCGCGCCAGTCGAGATTTCACGGTTCCCACGCTGATGTCGAGCGCGGTCGCGATCTCTTCGTAAGCGAAACCTTCAATATCTCTCAAAATCACCGCTTCACGATAAACACGTTTCAGATTGGTCAACGCTTTTCGCAAAGCTCGTTCGCGTTCATTCGCGAGCGTGTCCTGTTCGGGGTCTTTGGCGGTGGTCGATTTCAGTGTCGCCACCAGACCGAGGCGCCCACCGCCTATTTCAGGTTCGTCTATCGAGACAGTTGCGTCGCGACGACGACGGCGCCACCAGCGCCAGCGATTGCGCGCCTGGTTAATCGCAATGCGGTAAATCCAGGTACGCAAGTCAGATTCACCTCTGAAGTGACCGATGCTCTGGAAGGCCCGCAGGAACGTTTCCTGTGTCAGGTCGCGAGCCTCTTCCACGTTTTCGGTGAGCCGGTACAGCAGACCATAAATCTCGCCGGAGCGTTCGTTGACCAGGGTCTCGAAAGCGGCCGCGTCGCCACGCTTTAATCTTTCAATGAACTGTGTCTCTGCCGGTGGCCGTGCCTCAGTCAAGGGTGCCGGAGCAACCTGCTCTAATTCCACTTGCCCGCGGAGGACTATTGGTTCTCCGTAGCTCACTGATCACCCCCTGGGGCGGGAATCCGAGCAGTTAATAATTTTTGCCCTTTCCCGGACAGGCTGCCTCTTAGACAACTGTGTCCTGCGTTTTGTTCCCGATGTTTCCGAAAAAAAAGCATACACGTCTTAGATGCGTTCACCGTTCGCCGCAAAGGAGCGTTCAATTCGGGTTTTGCCGCTTCTTGACAAGTTTTTGCACGCCCCGCTAGAGTGACGGTTTCGCTAATCATACACCCAAGAGAACGTAGACGACTACGTAAGCTTGCAAGAGGAAAACTAGTGGCAAAGTATAAGAAAAAGCGTGCCCGCGAGCTGCAACACGACCGCTTCCGCGACACGACAATGGGTTTTTTCGATCGGCTGGGCAATTTGCTGGAAGGCCGAGGTCGTACGATTCTATACGGTCTGCTCGGACTGGCAGTGGCCGCGGTGCTCGTAGTGGTATTCGTTAAGTGGTCAAACAAAAAGAGCAATGAGGCAGAACAGGCCATTGGTCGCGCCATCACGATCTCAAGGGCTTCCGTTTTGGCAGCGCCAGTGGCCGGCAGCACGGAACCCTCGTTTTCCAGCGAACAGGAACGCGCCCAGTCAGCTATCGCGGAGTTTGAAAAAGTAGCAGCCAAATATGGCGACCCCTACAAATCAGAATCCCGTTACTTCATTGCTGCGAACCGATTGCTTCTCGACCGGCCCAAGGGAATCAGCGAGCTGAGTGAACTCACGAATAGCAGTGTCGCGGAAGTTGCGGCGCTCTCGAAGTTCGCCCTGGCGCAAGCACAAGAAAGCGACGGCAAGCTCGATGAAGCAGCGAAGCTTTATGCTGAGCTGGCGAAACAGAACAGCCCTACCGTAACCGCAGAAACAGCCAATCTTCGCCTTGCTAAGGTCTACGCGAAACAAGGCAAGAAGAAAGAAGCTGCCGACCTGTTGTTCAATATCGTTGACGCATCACGTAAGGCGAAAGGATCGGACAACCAGCCTGTGCCCGCCTCGGCTGCGGCCCGAGAAGCCGGCGACGAACTTAAGAAGCTGGATCCGGATCGCCACGCCCAGCTTCCACCCGAACTCCCCTCTTTAGCCGGATAAAATTTGTAGGGGCGGCACTCCGTGGCCGCCCCAGTGTGCGTTTGGCGGCGCTGGGGTGGCCACAGAGGGCCACCCCTACAATTATGGACAACCTGACCCATACATTAGTCGGACTTGTGGCGGCCAAAGCCGGATTGGAAAAACTGTCTCCGGGAGCCACGGCCGTGTGCCTGCTCGCCGCCAACTCTCCCGACTCAGACATCATCGTTCTCGCCTTCGGAGACAGGTGGGACTTCCTGCAACATCATCGAGGCATTACTCACGCGATCGTCGGCGTGATCGGTCTGGCGATCCTCTTGCCAATAATCGTTCACTCTGTTGAGCGGCTCTGGTCGAGATTTCGCAATCAACCACCTCGAACGAAACTCAAGGGATTGATGCTGGCTTCATTCATCGTCAGCGCCACTCATCCTTTGCTGGATTGGACCAACAACTACGGCATACGCTTCCTGCTGCCGTGGAACCAGAAGTGGTCATACGGCGATCTCGTCTTCATCGTAGATCCTTTTCTGTGGTTGATTCTCGGTGGCGCGGCGTTTCTGCTGACCGCGAGAACGAAGCTTTTGAAATTCACCTGGGCCGCGCTCGCCGCTGTGCTCACGTTTCTGATAGTTGCGAGTCCGCGCAGTGGCAATCTGCCGAATCCACGCTTGATTGCGCTTTTATGGATCCTCGCGTTAGTAGCGTTGATAGTACTCTCCGTCAAAGATGCGAGAGAGCGGTGGGGCAGCAAGATCGCGTTCGTCGCATTCGCGCTCGTACTCTGTTACTGGAGCGCGCTCGGGTTTGCTCATGCGAGAGCCGTAGCGCGTGGCAGTGAAGCAGCCGCAAGACTGGCGAGCGCGAATGGCGAAGTCGTAGCGCGACTGGCCGCTATGCCACGACTCGCAAACCCATTTCGTTGGGACTGCGTTTTTGAAACTGATCGAGCCATGTATCGCTTTGACGTCACCATCATGGGCGACAACCCTACGGGCCGCCAAGTTCGTTACGTCAAACCCGAAGGAGTTCTGAAACAGTCATTCGACACGATCGCGCAGCAAAAAGCGGTGCGAGTGTTCCTTGGTTTTGCGCGGTTTCCAGTCGCGCAACTCGAAGATCCGGGTTGCACCACTCAAACCCTCGTTCAATTAGCTGACTTGCGATACACTGAGCCGGGCCAATCCCGCGGCAGTTTCTCGCTGGAAGTGCCGGTTGATTGTCCGAACGAACAATTAGGAAGATGAACGAAACGAAAGAGTTGAATAGCCTGCCCGTCCTCTCCGAAGTACAGGAAGAGCGGGAGC
>JAICQI010000028.1 GCA_025937955.1 Pyrinomonadaceae bacterium | reverse complement strand
GCAATCCCTGCCGCGAATGCCGCCGCCACGTTCTCGACGTTGTGCAACCCGCGCAGTTTCATCTCATCAACATTCAGCAAAACCCGATCAGCAAAAACCATTTCACGCCCCCGCAGGAAAACTCCGTTCTCGACTTCCTTCCGGACACTGAAGCTAAACACCCTCGCTCGCAACCCGCTCGCCCACGATGAAACCGTCGGATCGTCTGCGTTGAGCACCGCCACGTCCTCCGCCGTTTGGTTCATAAAGATCCGGTGCTTCGCAGCGGCATAATCATTGAACGTCTCGTAGCGATCCATGTGATTCGGCGTCACGTTGAGAACTACCGCAATAGACGGATGAAACGTTTTGATCGTCTCTAGCTGAAAACTCGAAAGCTCGGCGACGGTCCAACCATCATCTCGCGAGCTCTCGATCATCGAGATCAGCGCCTTACCGATGTTGCCACCGACCTGCACCGTCAATCCCGCATCGCGGAGCAACTCCCCGATCAGCGACGTCGTGGTGGTCTTGCCGTTGCTGCCCGTGATCGCAACGATTCGTCCTTTCAAATAACGAGCGGCGAGCTCAACCTCGCCTATAACCTCAGCGCCGGCGCGTTCCGCGTAACGAATCGGAATGATGTTCGCCGGAACCCCCGGACTAACGACGACCAAATCGAGTTGGTCCAGCAACCAACTCGGCGCTTCGCCCGGAAGCAAACCCACACCCGATTCTTTCAGTGCCAGAGCTTCCGGCGTCCACTTCTCAAGCGGCTTCTGATCCGTAAGCGCAACGATCGCGCCCCGGGCCAACAAAAATCTCGCCGCCGCAATCCCGCTTCGCGCCGCCCCGATTATCAAAACTTTCTTACCCGCTAGTTCCATTACCGCAGTTTCAGCGTCGACAGACTCAACAGCGCAAACAAGATCGCCAGGATCAAAAACCGAAACACAATCTTCGACTCTTTCCAGTCCTGCATCTCGAAATGATGGTGCAGCGGAGTCATCTTAAATAACCGCCGCCCGGTGCCCGTCGTGCGTCTCGTCATCTTAAATACGCTCACCTGCAACATCACCGACAGCGCTTCAATCACAAACACCCCACCCACCATCAACAACATGAACTCCTGCTTCGTCAGCACCGCCACCGTTCCCATTGCCCCGCCAATGGCGAGGCTGCCCACGTCGCCCATAAAAACCTGCGCGGGCGGCGCGTTGTACCAAAGGAAGCCGAGACTCGCACCCGCCATCGCGCCACAAAAGATCGTCAGCTCTGCCGCTTCCGGCCGGTGCGTCAAGTCGAGATATCCGGCCCAGCGCGCGTCGCTGCTCAGATAAGTAAATCCCGTCAACGCGCTCATCGCGATGAACGTGATGCTGATCGCCAGCCCATCCAAACCATCGGTCAGGTTCACCGCGTTGGAAGATCCCAACAGCACTACCGCGATCAGGATCAGATACAAATAAGGACCGATAAACGTCTTTCCGTACGGATCGGCGGTGGCTTTGAAAAACGGGATACTGATATTCCAGGAATAACCGGTGCCGCCCAGGAATTTGACCGCCCCGAAAAGCACTGCCCAAACACATACGGCCACCAGCAACTGCGCCAACAACTTCTGCCGCCCGGTTAATCCCAGGCTGCGTTGCTTTGCCATCTTCGAGTAATCGTCAACAAAACCGATTGCGGCAAAGGCTAACGTCGCGAGCATTGCCGTCCAGACGTAAACACTCGAGAGTCGCGCCCACAGCAAAGTCGAAATCAAAACCGAGCCGACGATCAGCACGCCGCCCATCGTGGGCGTCCCACGTTTCACCTGGTGCCCCTGCGGGCCTTCCTCGCGAATCTGCTGGCCCACGTTCCATCCTTTCAACGCTTCGATCAGCCTGCCACCGAAGAAGAGCGAAATCAGCAGCGCCGTGATCGTCGCGTACGCGGTGCGAAACGTGATGTACTGAAAGACGTTGAGGGCCTTTACGAGATACCAATCCTTATCCTTGAAATGGATATAAAGGAGCTCGTAAAGGAAGTAATAGATCATTTAGTTCTGGTCTTCTCCCGCCAACGGAAACTGCTCCCGCAGCGCTTTCACGATCTTGTCCGTCGCCACGCCACGCGAGCCCTTCACCAAAATCAGATCGCCTTCGTCGACTTCCTTAATCAACTCCGCCGCCGCTTCATCCGATGAGTTGAAAAACCTCCCCGCCGAGAGCCCTGCCTCTTTCGCTCCCGCAACCATCTCGCGCGCCAACCCTCGCACTCCCCAAAGCACATCAATGCCGTACGCCGCGATCTCTCTGCCGGCCTCGCGGTGCAAAGTGACCTCATCAGGTCCGAGCTCGAGCATCTCTCCGGCGATCACAACCAATCGCTTACGACCACGACCACCTTCCGCCATTGTCCGCACCATGTTCAGCAACGAACGTGGATTGGAGTTGTAGGAATCATCGATCACGGTGAAGCCCGCCGCGAAATCAAATACCTCGCCACGCATCTTTGGCGGTTGCGCCGTGCTCAGCGCGTGGGCAATCTCTTCCGCCGTTAGCGAAAACGCCGTTCCGACTGCCGATGCTGCCAGCGCGTTGCTCAAGTTGTGACGGCCACTCATTCCGAGTGATGCCTGCGCTTCTCCCAACGGTGTGCGCAAACGAAAGTCGATTTGCCCGAGCGACTGCGTATCGATCTCACTTGCCGAAACATCCGCTGCGTTATCGATACCAAACGTCAACGTCCGGCCCTTGTGCTTCTCGCGCATCTTCATCACCAGCGCGTCGTCGGCGTTCAGAATCGCAGTACCGTCGGGCTTCATGCCTTCGATCAACTCGGCTTTCGCCGCAGCTATGTTTTCAATCGAGCCGAGATACTCGAGATGCACCGGCGCCACCATCAGTTCAACAGCAACATCCGGCGGCGTGATCTTGCACAGCCGCTGGATCTCGTGTGTCGGCGATGACATTCCCATTTCCAGCACAGCGAGATCGAATTGATCCGGCGAACGATCCTCACTCACCATGCGCAACACCGAGAGCGGCAGTCCC
Source organism: Pyrinomonadaceae bacterium (assembly GCA_025937955.1). Taxonomy (GTDB): domain Bacteria; phylum Acidobacteriota; class Blastocatellia; order Pyrinomonadales; family Pyrinomonadaceae; genus PSRF01. The sequence goes on along the minus strand of JAICQI010000028.1, from coordinate 14,156 downwards.
AAACCGTTGTTGTAATTGCGCTCACTCTTCAACACGCGATGACCCGCGCTTGTCAAAACGTGCGCTGTCAATTCTTTCGCTGTCGTCTTGCCTGCGCTGCCAGTGATCGCGACAACTGGTTTCCCCCAGGCGGTGTAAACACGATGCGCGAGCAGTTGCAAAGCAGCGATCGCATCGTCAACCAATAACAGACGATCCTTCACGCTCTCGAGATAAGCATCACCGTTGACACGATCCGCACGTGCCACCGCAGCAATAGCGCCGCGCTCAAACGCATCGCCGATAAAGCGATGCGCATCGACAAACTCTCCGTTAAAACCGGCGCGGGCGTAATCCTGCTGCGATAGCGCAAAAAACAGTTCGCCCGCGCCTACCGAACGCGAGTCGATGGAATAATCTCTAATCTGTTTGTCAAACATCTCGGCGCTGATGCTCGTGACATTCGCGCCCATCAAACCTGCTGCCTCGCCAAGGTTCACGTTATTACGGCCTCTTCCAGCTCCATCGATTCTTCCTCTTGTGGGGGATGATGTTGTGCCCGGAGGGTTGATCGCTGGCTGCGTAGTCGTTTTCTGCAGTCAGCAATGCCGTAGTTTACGCCATCTTCAAGAGTTTCTTCATCTGCCGTCGGGATTTTCATGTCGGGTGTTACTGCAACCTCCCAAAATCAACGTAGATAAGCTGCCCTGTGCTTACTTCCGCGCCGGCCGAAGGGTTCTGCTTCAACACCCTTCCTTCGCCGCGCGCTTCAACCTGCAAGCCGAGTTGAGCACAAGTCCTGGCGACATCTCGAACGCTGCGTCCACGCAGATCAGGCATCAGCATTGCTTTCTTATTAGCCACAGCGTAGACAACTTCTCCTCCCCGGCCCCCGTTGCTATCCACGGTTGGCATTGTGGCTTGCCGCTGCTGCTCAGACTGTGCCTGTTCCTCTCGCATTTTTGCGGCGCGCTCCGGATTCTCATTAACTTGCGCGACCAACTCAGGCACGGAACTCGTTTCAATGTCAGGCATGATGCCGAGGTGCGGCAGGATCTGTTCGGCGACTTCACGAAAGATCGGTGCCGCGACGTCGCCGCCGTGATAAGCGCCGGCGGGTTCATCGATTACGACGATGATCACCACTTGCGGATTACTCACCGGAGCGAAGCCGACAAACGAACCCACAAACTTAGTCGCTGAATAAGCTTTTGTTTTCGGATCGATCTTTTGCGCCGTGCCGGTCTTGCCCGCCGCCGAATAGCCATCCAGCTGCGCTTTCTTCGCTGTGCCGTGCAAGGTCACGCCTTCCAGCATTCCGCGCAACGCGATCGCCGTTTCGGCGCTGATCACTCGTCGCTGTTCCGGTTGGGCGCGATACACAACCACACCTTCAGAGTTGCGTACTTCGCGGATCAGGTGGGGCGCGACTCGCAAACCGTCGTTTGCAAGCGCGCCAAACGCTGCAACCATCTGCACTGGTGTCACGCCGATTTCCTGGCCGATCGCGATCGAACCGATTGACGACGGCTGCCAGCGTTCAACCTTTCTCAGCAGGCCTGACGTTTCGCCCGGCAGCTCGATCCCGGTCTTCGCACCAAAACCGAAACGCTTGATGTAGTCGTACATCGTTTCGTCGCCGACGCGCAGGCCTAACTTGATCGCGCCGACGTTGCTCGACTTCGCGAGTGCTTCCGCAATCGTCAACGAGCCGAAGGGATGGTGATCGTGAATCACACGCCCGGCCACCGTGATCGCGCCCATCTGGCAATCAATATGATCGTCAACCCTGGCGAGCTTGTTTTCGATCGCCGCTGAGAAGGCGACGATTTTGAAAGTCGATCCCGGTTCGTAAATGTTTTGCAGCGCCCAATTCGATCTGGTTTCGGGCTTAGCTTCGGCTACTTTGTTGGGATCGAACGTCGGCGCGTTGGCAAGCGCGAGGATCTCTCCACTGCGCGGATCAAGCACGATCACGCTGCCGGACTTTGCTCGCGAACGCTGTACTGCCGCGAAGAGTGATTGCTCAGCGAGGTACTGAATCGTCTGATCGATCGTGAGTACGACTGTCTGTCCCGGCTTTGAAGCGATCTCGTAACTCTCGTAGGGTTTGCCGTTGGCGTCTCTTTCGAGAAACAGACGGCCGGGCTCGCCAGAGATCTTGGCGTTGTAAGACTGTTCGACACCGCCCAGGCCTTGTCCATCGAGTCCGACGTATCCGAGCACGTGCGCCGCGAGTGGACCATTCGGGTAATAACGTTTCGGCTCGAGTCGCGTTTGTACACCGGGAAGGTTCAGTGCAACGATCTTCGCGCCGAGGTCCGCGTCCAAACGCCGCGCGATCCAGATGAATCTTCGTTTCTCCGCCTGAGCTTCGCGAAACTCTTTCGTCAGATCAGCCTGCTTCAAACCGAGCGACTGGGCCAGTTGCTGTGCATTTCGATCCAACGTCTCCGTGTCGAGACCATCGGGATCGAGAAAGAGAGAGACTGTCTGCACGCTGCGTGCGAGCTGGCGGCCTTGTCGATCGAGGAGCTCACCGCGTTGTGGGCTCGTTTCGATCGAGTTCTGCTGTTGCTGGCGAGCGCGGTTGGCGAGACTTTCGTATTGCGAGAACTGGAGGTAGACCAGCCGGGCGCAAATTAAAAACATCCAGAAGCCAATAAAAGCCGCGACAAAAAGCGCGCGGCCTGGCGAGACATCGGGTCTGGACTTTGATCGGGCAACGAGGCGTGCCAACATCACCTACTTGATCCCCCTACGAGTAGCGTGATGAGGACGCTTTCTTTAGCCGCTGATTTACGCAGATTTTCGCCGATCAGCGTTTATCTGCGTTCATCTGCGGCTTATTTCCGATTTGTCCCGGTCGTGCCGGTTTCAATCCCAATCGACGCGCCGCCGGCTCGAGCTTGTCCGGCGCGGTGGCGCGTTCTTTCTCCAGCGCGAGTCGCTGGTTCTCTTCGATGAGCTTCTTGCGCTCGTTCCGTAAGTTTTCGTGTTCGTAGCCATAATGCACGGCGGCGAAATGTTGTTTAGCGGCGAACACAAACCCGCCCGCGAGTACCAGGCCACAGAACAACAGCAGTGCGAGTCGCGACAGCGCGGTCGTGTCGCGAGTGCGGTGAATCTTCGCGTTTTGTTGGTGCTCAGGAAATCTCTTCATGATTTATTTTTTCCACGGCTCTTAGCTTCGCACTGCGCGCCCGCGGGTTCTCGTCAACCTCGCGCGAACCTGGGACCACCGGACGCCGGGTCAACACTTCCACCACCTTGCGCGCGCCACACTCGCAAACCGGCAAGCGTGGCGGACATTCACAGTGTCCCGAAAGTCTTCTCAACTCGCGTTTGAGAACACGATCCTCGAGCGAGTGAAAACTGATTCCAACAAATCGTCCGTGGGGGATTAAAAGATCAACTGCTGACTCGACAAACTCTCCCAGCCCTTCGAGTTCGTGATTAACGGCGATACGCAGAGCCTGGAAAGTCCGTGTCGCCGGGTGAATCTGGTTCCGCTTGTGGCCGCCGGCAGCGAGTCGCACAAGGTCTGCTAACTCCGTGGTGGTCGTTATCGGCTTCCCTTGTTCGCGACGTTCCACGATGCGACGGGCGATGCGTCGTGAGTGTCGTTCTTCGCCGTACTCGAAAATGATTCTGGCAATTTCCGATTCGGGAAGTTGTTGTAGAAGATCGGCTGCGGTAGTTCCGGTGGCCGGGTCCATCCGCATATCTAACGGAGCATCGAAACGAAAACTAAACCCACGCTCGGGTGAATCAAACTGCAAAGAAGAGACGCCAAGGTCGACAAGAATGCCGTTCGGGTCACGCTCGTTTGCCTTTTCGAGAACCTCCGAGATCGCGCGAAAGTTTGCCTGAAAGGCACGAAATCTTTCTCCGAAAGGCGCCAGTCGGTCGTGTGCGTACGCGAGCGCCGAGGGATCGAGATCCATTCCGATGACACGAGTATCAACGGAGGAATTCAGGATCGCTTCGCTGTGTCCGCCCAACCCAACCGTGCAATCTACAAAGAGACCGCCACGCTCAGGAGCGAGGAACTTCAATGTCTCTTCCAGCAGCACGGGGCGATGGGGCGCGCCCATGCCCCCCAAAGGCGCAGCCATCTCCACCGCCCCGTGATCTCGTTCAAAGATCTTCTTTCGTCGGTCTTTGGTCTTGGGTCTTTGGTCTTTCCGAGCCATGCTTCAGGATCTAATACCAAAGACCAAAGATCAAAGACCTAAGACCAAGTCCTAAATTCCAAGTCTCGCAATGGCAGCCTCGTCTTCTTCCGTGTACGGATCCGCGAGGAGACGGGCTTTGAACTTGTCGAGCTCCCAAACTTCCAGATAGGTCAGGTAGCCCATCACCGCTACGTCGCCCAGGACTTCAGCGCTCTTGCGCAGCAACGGATGAATCAACAGGCGGCCTTGCCCGTCGATCGTAGCTTGCTGACCGTAGTAATTCGTTCTATCAAGGAACTTCCTTCGGGCCGGATCCATCGAAGGCAACAACGAAAGTCTCTGCTCGATCGACTCCCATTCCGGCAACGGGTAAATTCGAACGCACTCGCCATCGAGGCTCGTGATATAAAAGTCTTTGCCGTGCTTCTCCTCAATCAGCCGCCGAAATTCCGTTGGAACTTTGAGGCGGCCTTTAACATCGATACGTGCCGTGTAATTTCCTCGCAGCATAAAATCGAGCCTGACGAGAGAGCATTGGTGGGTGGCCCAAAGGAAAAGTGTTGCTGATGATCGGTGTTGCTACGAGGTTGGACCCACTTCCGACCACTTTTGACCACCCTCAGCGAAAATACGCCGCGCGCCAAACTGTGTCAATAGGCTTTCCCTCCTGAAATGTTCGCCTCTTGTTTGCCTTTTGTGTCGTTGTAGGGGCGGCTCTCCGTGGCCGCCCCAGCGTCCGACTAAGCGCACACTGGGGTGGCCACAGAGGGCCACCCCTACAATACCTTCGACATGATGTATATTGGCCCACCATACAATGACATCGATTCTCCTGTTTGGGTTGCTGGCCGCGGCCGCCAATGTGCTCGGAGGGGTGATTCTGATCAAATCGGAAGCTCACCGCTGGGGCGAACGCTTCTTGAAATATCTCGTCGCTCTGGGCGCAGGCTTCATGCTGGCCGCCATCTTTATGGAAATTCTTCCCGAAACCATCGGTATTTGGACTAAAAACTCGCCTGGCGAATCGGCCGCGGAAGCGGTGGGAGGCGCGATGGCGCTGCTGCTACTCGGCTATCTATCTATCCAATTCTTCGAGCACACCCTCGCGCCGCACTTCCATTTCGGCGCTGAAACTCATCCGGAGTCCTTCATGCGCCCCTCGGCCGCCTACGCTGCTGTCGGTGGACTTTGGATTCACACATTCTTCGACGGTGTCTCAATTGCATCCGCTTTTCTGGTCAACTTCAAAGTCGGAATTCTCGTCTTTATTGCGATTCTGCTTCACAAAATGCCCGAAGGCTTTACTGTGGCATCGATCATGCTTGCTAGTGGGCGTTCGACCCGGAAAGCGTTGATTGCGACCGCAGCGATCGGTGCGGCGACGCTCGCAGGTGTGATTGGCGTCGCGTTGCTCGAGACACGAATGAGTAATGCCGTTGCGTATGCGTTGCCGTTCTCGGCTGGCGTGACCCTTTATGTAGCTGCAAGCGACTTGATTCCCGAGGTCAACCATAAAGAAGAAAGAAACCCTACGGTGTCGATTGTCGTTTTTGGAGGGGTCGCCCTTTTTTATCTGTTGCACAAGTTGATAGAGGGTCAGCACTGACGAGAATTTCGCGATTGCTGTTGCGCTTGAAAAAACCAACACGTGTGTGGCCTGGCATCGGCCTGCTGGGCCTTCTGGTTTTGATCTTTTCGCTGTTCGTGGTTAACACGAGCGCGCAGACTACGCCTCAATCGCCTGTTCCACTCCCCGTTCCCTTCAACCCAATCGTCGACAACGCAAACGTCATCGACGCCGAGACGAGACAAAGACTCGAGGCAATCTATATCAGGCTGAAGGAGCGCGCGAATATCGAATATTCGATAGTGACCGTTGATACGACCGGCGGCCGCGACATCTTTGACTTCTCGCTCGCAATTGCGCGCGGCTGGGGCATCGGAGCAAAGCAGGGTGACAAGGCTAGTTTTCTCGTAGTGGTTGCGATTCAGGATCGCAAGTACTTCACGCAGGTCAGCCGGCATCTCGAAGGAGATTTACCTGACGGTCTTGTCGGTTTAACGCAACGCCAAAAACTTGTACCGGCGTTCCGGCAGGGTAATTACAGCAAAGGTATCTTCGATACCGTTCAAGCTTACGTAGCGACGCTCGCGGTTAAGCGTGGATTCAGTATCGAGGGCATCGATGCGAGCCAGGCTGTAAGGACTGTAGAAACACGTCCGCCTGAGAGACCGCAGGTAAGTCTCAGCAGCATGTGCTTCGGCATAGTTGTGATCGTTGTCGTTTTGATCCTGCTGTCATCCGCATCGCGCAGAGGACGACGAGGCGGTGGAGGCGGTGGCGGTTGTTTGCAAGCACTGTTCTGGGGAAGTTTGTTTAGCAATCTCGGTGGCGGCGGTAGAGGCTGGGGATCGAGCAGCGGCTGGGGCGGTGGCGGATTCGGCGGTGGTGGCTTTGGCGGCGGCGGCGGTGGTGGTGGTTTTGGTGGAGGTTTTGGCGGCGGCGGAGATTTTGGTGGTGGCGGCGCAGGAGGTGATTGGTGAAGACCTTAGTACAGGATGCTCTTAAAGGACTCATCGACGATCTGCGTGCAACGCACGGAGACAATCTCGCGTGCGTCGTGCTCTACGGTTCAGCCGCGGCCGGAGATCACATCGAGTTGCGCTCCGATTACAACCTGCTAATCGCCTTGAATCGAATCACGCCCGAAGATCTGCGCCAGGCGCAGGCGCCGATGCGTGAGTGGCAACGGTTGGGCCATCCATTGCCGGTCTATTTCACGGTCGAGGAGCTCTCAGACGCCGCGGACGTATTTCCGATCGAGTTTCACCAGATGGCAAACGCGCGCAGTGTTCTTTACGGTCACGATCCTTTCGAGTTTGTACAACTCTCAGACGCGAACCTGCGTCACCAGACTGAATACGAATTGCGAAGCAAGTTGCTCCAGTTGCGCCGTCTCTACATTCCCGCTTCAGTCTCGATCGAAAAACTTTGCGACTTGATGAACGACAGTTTGTCGAGCTTTGCGGCGTTGTTTCGAGCCGTGCTGATGTTGCACGGCCACGAAGCACCCGTATCAAAACCCGATTGCGTCCGTGCGACGGCAAATCTGTTGCGACTCGACCCTAAACCCTTTGAGAGAATCTTTGAATTTCGTGCCAGCGACAGACTCCCCTCGTCTGAGAAAGAAGCCCACGAACTTTTCGGAGCCTACCTGTTCCAGATCGAGCAGGTAGTTGAAGCCGTTGACAATCTTTGAGAGGCAAGACAGTAACTTTTACCTAATGGGAGATTTGAGATGAAGACGCGAAGACTGCTAATTCTTTTCGCCGTTGCGCTGATCAGTTTTGGAGCGAGCGGCTGTGGCTATAACACGCTGACGACAAAACATGAACACGTAAAAGGGCAATGGGCCAACACAGAAACACAGCTACAACGTCGCTCCGATCTTCTGAACAACTTGACGGAAGCGGCAAAGATGGCGGGAATTCAGGAGCAGGAAGTCTTTGGCACGATCGCCAAGGCGCGATCGCAACTGTTGAATGCGACCAGTCAACCACCGCAGGGCGAAGGTGGTGACAGGACCCCGGAGCAGAAGCAGGCAGTAATCGATGCTGCAAACAGCTTCGGCGGCGTGATGGGCCGTCTTCTCGTGCTCCAGGAAGCGTATCCGGATTTGAAGTCGAATCAGAACTTCATGGCGTTGCAGTTTGAAGTAGCAGGCACTGAAAACCGCATCGCAACCGCGCGCAAGGACTACAACGACGCCGTTCAGGATTACAACACCAACCGCGCGCGCTTTCCGACTGTGATTTCAGCAAAACTTTTTGGATTCAAGGAGGAGCCTTACTTCAGAGCCGAGGAAGGTGCAAACCAACCACCGCAGATCAACGCGAATTCAATACGGCAGGATCAGAAATAAATCCGCGTTCATCCGTGGCTAAAAACCGCGCGAGCTACACATCGCGCAATGATCACAAGGCTTGCCGCCTGGCTCCATGCTGCAAGCCTTTTCGTTTTGAAAAAAGTCGACGAGCTCTGAAACCGTCGCTTCCTCAACTCCAAAACGCTCCATGCTTGGATGCCAGGGCGATTGCGTGCGAGGCGCAGAAACCTTCGACTCGATCTGAATCAAACGATTTTGCAAGTCGCTTAGAGTCGCGCGCATCGCGGCAAGCTCCGAGCTGATGTCGGTCTGCGGCGCGGCCGGTCCGCCCGCCATGCGCCGCGCGATTCTCTCCGCCATCAATCTCGCCTGATCTTCCATCGTTATAAGAGATCGATCCGATCCACTACACCCACGATCGCCGAATCGATCGCCGCGCCGGCCTGCCCTGTCGCCGCAGTCGACGCGCTCCATCCTTCCTGCACGATCAGCACCGTGTCGCCCACGCCCGCATCAACCGAATCCAGCGCCAACACCGAATAGCTCGTCTCATCCCCTTCCGGCGTGATCTGCTGGCACAACATCACCCGCGCGTTCTCATAACGCCGGTTCTTCTGCGTGGCCACGATATTTCCGACTACGCGCGCGAGAATCATCTGGTTACGTGCTGCTCAGAATCAACGATGGCGATGATCGTGCAATCAGTAGGTGTGTCTTCTCGTTTGAAAGGAAAACTCGCTTCCTTGCCGCGACACCAGAACACCAGTTCACCAACGCCCGCGCCGATTGCATCGATCGCCACCATCGGTTTCCCTGTCGCTTCCAGGTTCCTGTCGACCGTTTGCACTATGAGCAGCTTCCGTCCTTCCAAAGAATCATTCTTGACGGTAGCGACCACTGTGCCGATGACGCGTGCGAGTTGCATAAATCACTTAACGTCGACCGTATCAATCACCCCAACGATAGCCGCATCCACGGGGACGTCTTTCAGTCCCTGCGCCAGTCGCGCACTCGAACCGGCGACCACCAGCACGCGCTCGTGAAATCCGGCGCCCACGGTGTCAACCGCCACCACATATCCGGTCGTGTCGCTGCCATCTACGTTGATCGGTCTCACGATCAGCAACTTCTTTCCGCTTAACCGTTCGTCCTTTTGAGTGGAGACAACTGTCCCGACAATGCGAGCAATGATCATGCTGATTATCGATCAAGCCCTATAGGAAGAGTTTCGTCGACACTGCCATGCGGGCGTGGGATCACGTGCACGCTGACTAGCTCACCAACGCGACGCGCCGCCGCGGCGCCTGCGTCAGTCGCGGCCTTCACGGCAGCAACGTCGCCACGCACGATCGCGGTGACAAAGCCGGCGCCGATCTTTTCGTAACCGACGAGGGTGACGTTCGCCGCTTTAACCATCGCATCGGCAGCTTCGATCATTGCTACCAGGCCTTTTGTTTCAACCATTCCGAGTGCTTCTTGCATTCAGATGCTCTCCTCTATTGTTTATTTACCATTTACTGCCTGACTTAACAATTCAACCAACTCTTCGCGCGTAAGTGAGATCTTCGCGCCATCGCCGTTCTCGAGTGGATTCAGATAACCGCACGATTGCGAACGCGCTGACTCACCGAGATAACCGGCCTTCTCGCGCACGTTGATCAACTTCTCAATCGCATCCGCCGGAAGATTCTTTGAGCCACCAAGTACGCGGGAGAGGATCGCGATCTTCGCGGTGTGTTCCAACGTCTCCAGACGATCCCACGCTTGCCACAGATCAGCGCCGTAAGCAACCGCGCCGTGATTCGCCATCAGCAGCGCGTTGTGATGTTTCACCAGCGGCTGCATCTCACGCGTCAGCTCTTCCGTTGAAGGTGTTCCGTAAGCAGCAAGTGGGACGCAACCGAGTGTCAAAATTACTTCTGACAAGATCGGCTGATCGATCGGGAGACCGGCAACGGCGAATGCGGTCCCGTGCGGTGGATGCGCGTGGCAAACGGCCTTCACGTCCGGACGTTCGCGGTAGATCAGAAGGTGCATCGCGAGTTCGCTCGAGGCGCGTCGATCGTTGAGCGCGCGTCCTTCGAGATCCGTGATTGCGATCAGGTCCTCGGTCATCCGTCCTTTGCACGTCATCGTGGGCGTTGCGAGGATGCGATCGTCGTCCAGCCGCACACTCACGTTACCGTCAGACGAAACGACATAGCTCCGCTCGTACATCAGGTGGCAAACGCGGATCAGATCTCGTTTTGTTGTTTGCTCATCCATTGTTCTTTGCTGGACGTCCGTCGCCGCGGCTGAGTCACAGTGCTGTTCGAAGGTTGCGAAAGGAAGTACGACAACGACTCCAAAGACGTTGTCAGGTCAACTGTTTTAACCTTCACTCCGCGTCGCGCGGTCAGCGAGACGGGCGCGAAATTCAGCACCGCTTTGATTCCGGCAGACATCACCTGATTGAGAACTCTTTGCGCGGCCTTCGCGGGAACTGCAATCACCATCACGTCGATCGCTTCTTCACGAATCACCTGAGCCACGTCGTCGACGTTGTGAACCAGGAGCCCAGCGTCGCCGATCCTGTGGCCGATTTTTTGTCGATCGTTATCGAAGAGCGCGACGACGGTGAAATTTGAGCGACCGAAACCATTGTAGTTAGCCAGCGCGGTGCCCAGTCTGCCCGCGCCGATGATGCCGACACGATGCGGGCTGTCGAGACCGAGTATCTTTGTAATGTGATCGCGCAGATCCTCGACGTAGTAACCAACGCCACGCACGCCAAACTCGCCAAAGTAACCAAGATCCTTGCGGATCTGCGCGGAGTTCAAATTAAATTGCTCGGCCAGCGCCTGCGACGAGATGGTCTTGATTCCCGCAGCATGAAGCGCATTGAGGCAACGAAGGTAAACACTCAAGCGGCTGGTTGTTAGTTCTGATATCTTCTCGGACTTCATGCGCAGGATCCTGTCGATGGCAGTATAGCGCTATTAGGTCGTATAGGTCATATAGGCCCTATAGGTCTTATACATTTTTGATACAATCCCGCCCGCATGATTGCGCATCTCAGCGGCACCTTGCTTTCCAAACAGGCGACGTCCGTGATTGTCGACGTAGGCGGCGTCGGTTATGAAGTCACGATCCCGCTCTCGACGTTCTACGACCTCGAGGACATGGGTTCAACCGTTCAACTGCGCATCTACACGCACGTTCGCGAAGACACTTTGCAGCTTTTCGGCTTCAAAACAGCCCGCGAGCGTGAGTTGTTTCTGAAAATTATTTCAGTGAGCGGGATTGGTCCAAAGCTTGGCATCACGCTGCTCTCGGGCATGACCGCCGACGAGATGATCGCGTCGATCAGAACCAACAACCTGGCGCGCCTGACATTGATTCCAGGAATTGGTCGCAAGACGGCCGAGCGGTTGATAATGGAGCTGCGCGAGAAAGTTGCTGAGCTGTCGTCGGCGCAACTTGAAGATGAACTGGGCGCAAAACCGGAAGCTGCTGAGCCGACTGAAGACACAGTTCGCGCTGACGCGCTTTCGGCTTTGCTCAATCTCGGCTATCAAAGATCATCAGCGGAAAAAGCAATCGACGCTGCGCTCGGTGAGGGCGGCGAAATCACGGTCGAATCGATTTTGAGACGCGCTCTCAAGAAACTCGCACGGGTTTGAAAACGACATGCCTCCTGAGTCAATATCAGCGCACGTGAAAGACACTTTCGCCAGCGACGAAGATCGGCAATTCGATCTAACGCTGCGCCCTACTCGCATCGACGAGTACATCGGGCAGCGTCAGGTCAAGGAGAACCTGCGCGTGTACATGAAAGCCGCGCGTGGTCGTCGCGAAGCTTTGGACCACGTGCTGCTCACCGGCCCGCCTGGTCTCGGAAAGACGACGCTCGCAAACATCATCGCGAACGAAATGAGCGCCGAGCTGAGATCTACTGCGGGCCCCGCAATCGAGAAAGCCGGCGACATTGCCGCGCTCCTGACAAATCTGCAGGAAGGCGACGTGCTTTTCATCGACGAGATTCATCGTCTCCTGCCGGCGCTGGAAGAAAAGCTCTATCCGGCAATGGAGGACTACCAGCTCGACTTGCTGATCGGCCAGGGCGCTGCCGCACGTTCCATCAAGCTCGAGTTGCCGAAGTTCACCTTGATCGGCGCCACGACGCGCGCCGGCTTAATCACTGCACCTTTGCGCGGACGTTTCGGCATCGTCTTTCATCTCGACTTCTACCCGCACGAAGATCTCGAAGTCATCTGCAAACGTTCCGCCGAGATTCTCGGCGTCGAGATCGACAATGAAGGCGCGCGTGAGATTGCGCGTCGTTCGCGCGGCACGCCACGCATCGTCAATCGCCTGCTGCGACGAGTCCGCGATTACGCGGAAGTTGATTACGACGGACGTATCAACAAAGAGGTCGCGAACGATGCGTTGAACCGGATGGAAGTGGATACATATGGCTTGGACGAGATGGATCGGAAACTGCTTTTGACGATCATCGAGAAGTTTAACGGCGGCCCGGTCGGGCTGGGCACGATCTCGGCTTCCATTCACGAAGAGAAAGATTCAATTGAGGAGATCATCGAACCGTATCTGATTCAGATCGGATTTCTGGATCGCACGCCACGCGGGCGTCTCGCAACACCGCTGGCGTACGATCATTTTGGTATCAAGCCCCCCGGTTCCAGAGTCCCCAGCCTGTTCGACCCCCGCTGAAAGATTTGCCACGGATGAACACGGATGATGAAGCGCTTTCTTTCATTCTCGCGTCATTCATTCGGCGTTCGTAATCGCTCGCCCTGGACGTCGATGCTCGGGCATTCGCTGCACCAGTTTCACGAGCACGATCTCTTTACCTCCGCGGCGGCGATGAGTTACTTCGGGCTGATGGCGCTCTTCCCTGCCCTGCTTCTAATGCTCGCCATCAGCAACAAACTCGCTGCCGGCAGTGAATTGCTCTCGCACGCGGTCGATGTCTATCCCGGCTCCGCCAAATTCCTGCGCGACACGATCGGTGCATTTTCAGAACTCAGCATCGGAGCAATCATCACTTGCGTCATTATCGTGCTATGGGCGGGCTCCTGGGTCTTTGCGGTTGTCGAGCGGGCAGTGAATCGTATCTGGGGAACGACATCGAGAACGTTCTTGCACGGAAGAGCGCTGACGATCGGCATGGTTGGTGTAATTGGATTGATACTCGCGCTTTCAGTAGTGATGACATCAATCCTGGTTGCGCTGCGCGAAATGACAGGCGGGCTTTCGCCCCGCCAAATCGCGAGATATCCGCTGCTGATGTCGGTGGGCAGTGCGTTCTGGCAAATACTGTTCTTCGGCGGAAGCTATCTCATCACGGTGGTGGTGTTCATTTGTATTTACCGTTTCATGCCGCGCGCGGAAGTTACCTTGCGCGACACTCTGCCGGGTGCGTTTCTCGCCGGTCTGCTCTGGGAATTAGCGAAATACATCTTTGCGGCGAGCCTGCAGTATTTTCACTATGATGAGATCTATGGGTCGGTGGGCGCGGTGGTGGCTGTGCTGACGTGGAGCTACGTGTCGAGCTTGATAATGCTCTTCGGCGCTCAGCTAACTGCGACTTTTCATTACGAACATCCTTCTTCATAGCTTGCATGCATATCTCAGAGTTTGATTATGAGCTTCCCGTAGACCTCATCGCTCAAACACCGCTTGAACAGCGGGACGCTTCACGGATGCTCGTGCTCGATCGCGGCAAGCGAGCCTGGACCGATTCAAGCTTCAAAAACTTCACCAGTTATCTGCGACCAAACGACGTCGTAGTCGTGAACAACTCACGCGTGATTCCTGCACGACTGATCGGGCATCGTGAGGAGACAGGCGGACAGGTCGAGATATTCCTGGTGCGCGAGATCGAAACGGGCAGGTGGGAAGCGCTGGTCCGTCCCGGCGCGCGGTTGAAAAAAGGCGCCCGCGCAGTTTTCGGCCGCTTGATTGCGGAGATGCTTGACGACCCGGGAGCGGAGCTTCGTCACGTTCGTTTTCACTGTGAAGGTTCGTTTGATGAGGCGCTGGCCGAGGTTGGTTCAACTCCACTGCCACCGTACATCAAACGTCCCGCGGGCGTCTCCGAAGAAGATCG
>JAICQI010000509.1 GCA_025937955.1 Pyrinomonadaceae bacterium | reverse complement strand
TAGATCCGAATCTGCAAAATCCAACCGTGTGGGTGCTCGGTACGCAGGTGGAACGACAACTGCCACGCAACATCACGATGTTCCTGGGTTTCTTCAACCTTCGCATCGTTCACGTGATTCGCGCGCGCGACATCAATGCGCCTTTGCCGCTCACGATCACCGAGCTTACGCCGAATGGAATTCGACCCGATCCAACCAGGGGTGAGATTAATCGTTACGAAGCGAGCGGCCAGTTCAATCAGCGACAATTCTTCGTCGGCTTCAACAGCCGTCTGAGCAGGATGTTCCAGCTTAACGCCAACTATTCGCTCAGCAAGACTACCAACGACACCGACGGTCAGGGTGGCGCGCTCTTTCCGATGAACTCGTACGATGCATCAGGCGAGTTTGGTCGCAGCTCTTTTGATATCCGCCACCGGTTTACGATCTTCGGAACGATTAACCTGCCGTGGTGGAAAGTCGTGTTGAATCCCTTCATCATCACGAACACCGGGCCCGGATTCAACATCACTACCGGACAGGATCGGAACCTCGATCGACAGTTCAACGAGCGTCCAAGCTTCGCCGCGGCGAACGCGGATTGTTCGGCGGTGAATATCAGGTGTACGCGTTTTGGCAACTTCAATTTGAACCCGCTGCCCGGCGAGACTATTATCCCGCGCAACTTTGGACAGGCGCCCGGATCCTTTGTTGCCAATCTTCGCGTTAGTCGTACGTTTACTTTTGGAACTATCAACCGGGGCAATGCTGCGGCCGCGAGGCCCGCGGGAAGTGGACCAGCTAGTCCAGGTGGCCCGGCGGCGGCAACCGTGGGGGGCGGTGGTGGCGGGGCCACGAGAGTCGCGCCTGCTGGACCAGGTCCACAAGGTGGCGGTGCTGCTCCCAGTGAGAAGCGATACAGTCTCAACGTCTCTATCAACTTTCAGAATATTCTCAACCGCGTAAACCTGGGAACGCCGGTCGGCAACCTGGCGTCGCCAGATTTTGGCGAGTCGGTGGGACTGGCGGGAACGTTTGGTGGTTTTGGCGGTCCCGGTGGTGGCAGTGCTGGCGCCGGTAATCGTCGTATTTATGCTCAGGTTCGATTGAACTTCTGATGGAAAGGTCAATGCAATGAATACTCTCGTTTTGAAATCCATCGCCCTGTCGATTTGTCTGGTTGGTTTTGGCGCGACGATTTGTGCGCAGGAAAATGGGCCTGCGAAGACAAGTGCCCCGGCCGCTACTGCGCCGGCAGTGGTAATCACTCCCGAAAGCACGCCGATGGATCTTGCGAAGGCGGCGTTTACGGCGCAGGGGGGTGAGAAGTTTCGCGCCGTGCAAAACGTAATGCTGCGCGGATCGGCATCGCTTTATGCGCCAAACAGTTCGCAGTCGATTCCCGGTTCGTTTTCGCTCATTACCGCGAATGACAAACTGCGAGTGGAGATCGATGCGCGCCCGGTATTCGTCTTCAAGCAGGTTTACGACGGGCAGCAATCTTACAGTTCGATGCCGGGTGTGGAACTGCCGCCGCTCTCGAAGTTTGGCATGAGCGTGCTGAGTAAATTCGATCAGCCGGGTTACAAGGTCTCAACGATACCGAACAAGAAGAAGCTGCGTGGCTTTCGCATCTCCGATCCGGAAGGCTACACGACTGACTTCTATATCGATGCTACGAACGGCAGGGTGATGGAATTCTCTCTGACTTACAACAACTACACCTTCGGCACCGCGAACGACAAGTTCAAGGAATTCGAAGGTATCCTGATCGCCACCAACTTCTCGCAGCGCTTCGAGATGGCCCAGGGTGCCTTCTTCGCCGAGTACAACGTCAAGGAAGTAAAACTCAATCAGGCACTAGGCGAAGACGTCTTCGCTATCCCCCGCTAGCAATTAGCCGCAGATGAACGCGGATGACGCAGATCAGAATTTCTGATCTGTGTTCATCCGCGTTCATCTGCGGCTTAACTAAACGCTCATTATCTCGTGTTCTTTGCTCTTGGAGAGTTCGTCGATCTTGCCGATGTAGTTGTTGGTGAGTTTTTGGATTTCGTCGAGGGCGTCGCGTTCGGCGTCTTCGGAGATGACCTTGTCTTTGAGCATCTTCTTCAGGCGCTCGTTGGCATCGCGGCGTGCCTGCCGGACGGCAGTGCGGTGATCTTCGGCGACGTCGTGGACTTGCTTGGCTAGTTGTTTGCGACGCTCTTCCGTCAACGGTGGAATCGGAATGCGCACGAGCTTGCCGTCGTTGGAAGGATTCAGACCGAGATCGGCGGCGCGAATCGCTTTTTCGATCGGACCAACCTGGGTTTGATCCCACGGCTGCACGGTGAGCATTTGCGGCTCGGGTGCATGGACGGAAGCCATCTGGTTAAGCGGGGTCGGGGTGCCGTAATAGTCAACCATCACGTTGTCCAGGATACTTACGGCGGCACGACCGGTGCGCACAGCCGCCAGCTTGCGCCTGAAGTCTTCGATAACGGTTTCCATTCGTGGTCGCGTTTCCTTGATAACGTCCTTTTCACTCATGTCGCTAACTCCGCTGAAGTGATTAGTCAACCAACCTTGGTGCCGACGCCTCGCTCACCAGTCACCACTCGTTTGATGTTTCCCGGCGAGCGCATGTTGAAGACGATGATAGGAAGATTATTGTCCATACACAAAGAGATCGCAGACGCATCCATCACTTTGAGCTGTCGCTCGAGTACCTGTCGATACGTGATCTCGTTAAAGAGCTCAGCAGTGGCGTCGGTCATCGGATCGGCGGAATAGACACCGTCGACCTTCGTCGCTTTCATAATGACGTCGGCTTTAATTTCCAACGCGCGCAACGCGGCGGCCGAGTCTGTCGTGAAGTACGGATTGCCGGTGCCGGCGGCGAAGATGACAACGCGTTCCTTTTCGAGGTGCCGGATCGCGCGGCGACGAATGAACGGTTCGGCCAACTGCGGGATGTCGATCGCCGACATCACGCGTGTATGGACCTCGACTTTCTCGAGCGCATCCTGCAAGACGACGGCGTTCATCACCGTCGCGAGCATGCCGATGTAGTCCGCTGAGGATCGGTCCATGTTTCCGGCGCTCTTGGAAACGCCGCGAAAGATGTTTCCACCACCGACGACGACCGCAACCTGCACGCCCACCTCGTGGACCGCTTTCAGTTCTTCGGCAACGCTGCGAGCGACGTTGACGTCGATGCCGTAGTTCTGCTCGCCCATCAACGCCTCGCCGGAGATCTTGAGCAGTACGCGGCGATAGGACAGGTTGGAATTCTCGCTGGTCATTGGAATTGCATTTGAATAGGACATATAGGTCCTATAGGATTTATAGGACCTATTAAAGCATCGAAATAACTATTGCAGCATCGCAGCTACATCGCCGCCGAAGTCATCGTCCCGTTTCTCAAGACCTTCGCCCATCTTGTAGCGCGTGAATCTACGCACCGCGATGCGCTCGCCGGTCTTAGCCACTTTTTCCATCACCAGCTCGCCGACAGTCTTCTCAGACGCTTTCACAAACAGCTGATCGAGCAACACTGACTGTTCGTAAAACTTGTTCAGCCGTCCTTCGACGATCTGCTCGATCACCTGGTCCGGCTTGTTTGCCATCTTGGGATCGTTCTTGACCTGCGCTCGCGCGATCTCGCGCTCTTTATCGAGCACGCTGGCTGGAATATCTTCGCGCGAAACGTAGCTCGGCTCAGAAGCCGCGACGTGCATGGCGATGTCTTTTACGAGTTGCTGAAACTCCTCGCTACGCGCGACGAAGTCAGTTTCACAGTTCAACTCGACGAGCACGCCGACTTTTCCACCCATGTGAATGTACGAACCGACAATACCTTCGGCAGCGATACGCCCTTCACGCTTCTTCGCCGACGCCAGGCCGCGCTCGCGCAGGATGTCTACCGCCTTCTCCTCATTTCCGCCTGCTTCAACCAGTGCATTTTTGCACTCCATCATGCCCGCTCCGGTCTTCTCACGAAGCTGCTTGACTGCCGCTGCTGTAATTTCAGCCATGATTACCAATTTCTCCGAGTACTTAGATTGTTTGTCTTCAATGAAAAACGCAGCCCTGCGGATCGTCCGCTTGAAGGCTGCGCCCACCGATGAGTAAGGATTATCGCTTAGCTCGCCGCCACGACAGATTCAGTGCTTTCATCGGGCGCGTTTTCAGTTTCCGCCGTTTCTGCGCCCGGTGATGTCATGGATGCTGATTGCGCCTCCCCGCCCCCAACACTGCCAACGCCGCCGCCGTTGTTGTCGTCATCCTGCGCAAGCCCCGCCGCGATTGCTTCACCTGCGCCACCGCCGGTTTCGCCTTCGCCTGTTTCTTCAGCCGGCTCCGTCGGAACAACGCCGCCTTCGGTCGCGATCTGGTTGCCTTCGACAATCGCGTCGGCGATTCGCGAGGCAAACAGGCGCACTGCGCGCAAGGCATCGTCGTTTCCGGGGATCACGTAATCGATACCTTCGGGTGAACAGTTTGTATCGACCACTGCGACGATCGGGATACCGAGCCGGTTGGCTTCCGCGACTGCGATCTCTTCCTTCTTGACGTCAATAATGAAGACACAGTCCGGAAGCCGCGTCATAGATTTGATGCCGGAAAGGTTCTTGTTCAGGCTCTCGCGCTCACGGTCGAGCTTGATGCGCTCCTTCTTGGTCATCTTCTCGTAACGACCATCGGTCTGCATGCTCTCGAGATCTTTGAGCCGCTTGATCGACTTTTGGACCGTCTGGAAGTTTGTGAGCAGACCGCCAAGCCATCTCTGGTTAACGTAGTACTGACCGCACTTCTCAGACTCTTCACGGATCGCGTCCTGCGCCTGCCGCTTGGTGCCGACAAAGAGAACCGTCTTGCCTTTATCTTCAGCGATGAGATTGGTCACGAAGGCGATTGCTTCGCGAAACATGCGCTGAGTTTTT
>JAICQI010000437.1 GCA_025937955.1 Pyrinomonadaceae bacterium | reverse complement strand
TCCTGGTAACCGATGAGCGTCGGACTCAGAAACATGATCAGGCCTTTGGGGTTGTCAAAACCGGGATCCATCGTCTGTGCTTTGCGAAAACTCTTGATGAAGAGACCACCGCATACGAGCACCACGAGCGACAACGCCACCTGGGCCACTACCAGCACGTTTCGCAAACCGAAAGCTCTGAGCCTTCCTCTTTGCGCTCTTTCCAGCTCGCCTTTCAGCACGGGTACGACGTCCGGATTCGAGGAGTGCCATGCAGGCGCCAATCCAAAAACGAGTCCAGTGGCAAGTGAAACGATCAGGGTGAAGATCAGCGCGCGCGAATCGAGTGCAAAGAAATTACTTATGACGTTGTACTCAAGGACGGGAACAAAACCTTCCATCAGATCCGTGACCCAGAACGCGAGTAACAATCCGAGACCGCCGCCGAGTAGCGAGAGCAGCACGCTCTCAGTCAGAAGCTGGCGCATCAGGCGCGCGCGACTCGCGCCCAACGCGAGACGGATTCCGATTTCTTTGCGACGCGCAGCGGCCCTCGCCAGCATGAGGTTGGCAACGTTTGCGCAAGCGATCAGCAGGATTAGTCCAACGATCGCCATCGCAATCGCGCCGGCACTCTTGAAGACTCCACCCATCTCTTCAAAACGACCGTCAAGCTCCGTGAGGACCTTTCCCCGTGTGCTGGTGGCGCGATAGTCGGGATAGGCCTGATTCAAACGTCCTGCTATCGCATCGAACTCCGCGGATGCCTGCTCGAGCGAAACACCAGGCTTGAGCCGGCCCACGACGTTAAACCAGTGAGCGCCGCGTTCGTTGAGTAAGCTGGGACTGCGGCGCAGATCTTCAGCCATCGACATCGGCGCCCAGAAGTCGAGTGAGAGCGCCCACTTCGTCCCCACAAAGCTTTCAGGCGCAATACCGATCACTTCGTAACCGCGGTTATTCAGTTGGACCGTCTTGCCAACGATATTTGGATCAGACGCGAGACGGCGTTGCCAGAAGCTATGACTCAACACGACCACGGGATTACCACCGACAGCTTTATCTTCGTCCGGCAGAAATGAACGTCCCAGGACGGGCGTGACTTGAAGCACCTCAAAATAGTTCGCGGAAACTACCTGTCCCCAGATCACGTCGTTCTGGTTCTCAGCGTCGATAGCTGCTTGAAGCATGTCTTCAGCCGATAAACCGGTGTAGGACGTGCTCTGGTTTCGGTAGTCAATAAAGTCCGGATACGAGAACTCATCCGTCGCCCCTCGGTCTTCGGCGACCTCGAGCGGCCGGACCAACTCGGACGACCTGGGAACGTTGAGTGGTCGCATCAGAAACGCGCTCACGCCGCTGAAGATAGCCGTGTTGGCGCCAATGCCCAGCGCGAGCGTAATGACCGCGACCAGCGACACGCCCGGATTCTTGCTCAAGATCCGAACGCCATAGCGAATGTCTTTGAAGAAGTTTTCCATTGTCCTGATCCGTGTAAATCGGTTTTTGTAATCCGTCTAATCCGCGTTACCCTATCTGTTTATTCTTCAACAGCGCCGACAACACCCGCCCTCGCTCATAATCCGACTTGATCGATTCCACCGCTTTCAGGAACGCACTCTTCAACCGCGCATCGCCGGTGTAGGCGTTCGACACCTCAACCAGGAACGTGGCCTTCTCATAGTCCGACGACATCTCGGTAGCGGAGTCGAGCAGCAGTCGCATCACTTCTTCGCTCTGGTTCTTCGTCCTCACCAATGCCGTCAACACGCCGCGGCGCTCGTAATCCGACGAGATGCTTTTCGTTGCCGACGCAGCGAGCACGAGCAACGCGCTACTGGGTGTGTCTTTCGCAATCGACTTGATCACGCGACTGCGCTCGTAGTCTGACTTGATCGTTGCAACCGCATCGAAGAAGGGCTGTATTACCGCGTCTTTACCGGCGAGCATCGGCGCTACTGTCGTCAGCAGCTGCGCCTGTTCGTAATCGGAAGAGATATCGCGTGCCATCTGTCGCAGTGCATCGCGCATAGCACCGGAGTCAAGATTGCCTTGCCTGAGGAGATGCTGATAGTAGATACGTTTCCCGTAGTCGCCGTTGATCTGCTCGATCTCCTTCAGCACACCGTCAACACCGCGTTGACTGAGGAGCGTGCGCACTCTTTTCTCCGCATCGATGGCGCCCTGGCGCACGGCGTCGAGCACAAACTTCGCCAGCCACCTCCTGGCATCGTCATCGAGTGGCCGCGCGGTGCCGTTCATGAAGAAAGCACGCGTCAACTGCCCCGCTGGATCGCGTCTCACCTCATAACGAAACGACTCGCGATCGCGGTGCTCTTCGATGATCACCCAACCGCCTGCCGAGACTTCTTTGATGTCCGTGTATTCGTCGTTGAACTCGGCCTTGCCGCGCATCTCGAGACGACGCTTGAGGCCGATCTCGGTGTCGGAGTGTTCCCAGCGCGTGACGCTGATGTTTTCATCACGGCTCTTCTGCGTCTGAAACCCGGGCACTGGCGACGAAAGTAGTAAAGCTACGCATGAGGCGAGCAGCCAGAGGATGCGTGCTTTAATTGAGTGTTTGAGCAACTTCATATCTTCCGTAACTCCTTTTTGAACCCTATTTTAGGGGCGGCACTCTGTGGCCGCCCGTCGTGCCAGTTATGCGAGTCACGGGCGGCCACGGAATGCCGCCCCTACAAAGTTATCTCCTCATTTGTGGAGCACTGCTGGCCTGGACGTTGATCATGACTCTCAAACTCCGGCCAATGAATCCGCGTCCGTAATTAATGCCAAAAGCAAACCGATCGAGCTCGACTGTGGCACTGTAGTAAACCCATTCCTGACCGCCCGGCGATCGACTTCGGTCCATCTCGTTAACCGCCAGCGTGATCGGAATACTCTTGTCTTTAACGGTCAGCGTGCCCTCGACGTCGAGCGAGTCGCGATCCCTGCCACGTTGTACGCTGGTGCTCTTGAATTCGATCTCAGGAAAGTTCTCGACATCCAAAAATTCACGCAGCAGCAAATGCGCGTCACGCTTCTTATTTTTAGTGTCGATGCTGTCGGCCTTGATCGTCGCCGTCACGGACGAGCGACTAATGTCCTCCTCATCCAAAACGATGACTCCTTCAACAACTCCGAAACGACCTTTGACCTTGTACCAAAGGTTCCTGATCACAAATTCGACAGTCGTATACGCCGGATCAAACGTCCATACACGCCGGCTCTGCCGGTCAACCATGACCATCTTCGCCAATCCTTACTCGTACCTAAGCGCTTTCAATGGATCGACTCGCGTCGCGCGTCGCGCGGGCACGTAACACGCAAGCAGCGTTACTAAGAACAACCCCAGCGAAACGATCACAAACGTGACGGTATCAGTGGCCGTCACTTCGAAGAGCAACGTAGAGATGAGTCGTGTTAATAAATACGAAGCCAGCAGCCCGACGACGATTCCGAACGCGCCGAGCACGATTCCCTTCTTCACCACCATCTTCAGCACGTCGAAACGTTGCGCGCCGAGCGCCATGCGCACACCGATCTCGTGTGTGCGCTGCGAAACGGAGAACGACATCACGCCGTAGATCCCGACCGCGGCCATCACCATTGCGACCAACGAAAAGACAGTCAACAGCGAAGCACTGAATCGCGCGCGCGCCACCGACGTGGCAAGTAAACTCTCCATCGTGCTGACTTCGCCGATAGGCTGCAGAGGATCCAGAGCGTGAATGACGTTACGCGCAGCAGGCGCCACCGCGCTTGCATCCCCGCGCGTTCGCAGCATCAGCCACATGCCGGAATAAACCAGCTCCGGATGCGGCCAGTAAGCCATTGGCTCAACCGCAGCATCGAGTCCGAGGTGCTTGTTGTCTGCTACTACGCCGATGATCTCGCTCGGGACGTTTTCGTCTTTCATGTAGATGGTGAGTTTTCTGCCGAGTGGCTCCTGGCCGCCGAGGTTCTTACGAACAAACGTCTCGTTCACGAGCACAACGTGTCGCATCTGAGTCGCTTCCTCGGGCGTGTAGAGACGTCCCTTCAGCAGCGGAATCTGCATCGTTTGAAAGTAGTTCGCATCAGTCACGCAGACGCCCGTCGTCAATCCCTGACCTGGAGGTAGCTTCTGGCCATCGACGTCGACGCCCGT
The DNA here is from genome assembly GCA_025937955.1 of Pyrinomonadaceae bacterium. GTDB lineage: Bacteria > Acidobacteriota > Blastocatellia > Pyrinomonadales > Pyrinomonadaceae > PSRF01. Next base: position 1,374 of record JAICQI010000437.1, on the reverse strand, counting down.
GCCGGAGTAGAGACCTGTGAACGGCGGCGTGTTGATCGCGCCGGCTGCTTCGACGCCGGGAATCGTTTTCATCCGTTCGACTGCCTGCTTGAAGAAGTCGAGGGCTTGCTGGTCGGTCTCGTACTTGCGCGGCAGCAGATTCACCCGCATCGCCAGGAGATTGTTTGCATTGAACCCCGTATCAACTGCCTGAAGACGTCTGAAACTTTTAAGCAGCAGGCCGGCGCCAACCAGCAACACCAGCGCGAGCGCTACCTGCGTCACTACAAACATGTTGCGCAAGCGATGACCACCAGCGCTGGCGCCGATGTTTTTGCCGCCTTGTTTAAGTGAGTCGTGCAGATCGAAGCGCGTCGCTTCCAGGGCGGGCACAAGTCCAAACACGATTCCGGTGAGTACCGATAGACCAAACGTAAATGCAAGTACGGGCAAACTGACTGTTACGCTCTTGAGATCGATGAGCGCCGGCGGGCTCAACGAGACGAGCGCCTTCGTTCCCCACCACGCGACTAACACGCCTAGCAGGCCGCCAAGCAGCGACAGCATCACGCTCTCGGTCAACAACTGTCGCGTGATGCGCCAGCGATTCGCACCCAATCCGGCGCGCACGGCGATCTCTTTTCGTCTCGCGCTCGCGCGTGCCAGCAACAGATTAGCGACGTTCGCGCACGCGATCAGAAGCACAAACCCGACCGCACCCAACAGAATCAACAGCGGACGCCTGATCTCCCCGGTGACTTGTGTTCGCAATGGAACGACGTTGACGCCCCACCTGGTGTTGAACTCCGGATACTGTTGTGCGAGCCGCGCGCCGATCGTGTCCATTTCTCGGCGCGCCTGGTCCATTGGGATGCCGGGCTTCAAACGCGCCACCGCTGAAGCGAAGCGCCCGCGCCGTTGTCGCAACTCGTTTGGGATTTGCCATGGTATCCAGATGTCGGCGGGCTTGGACGCCTGTGTTCCTCTGCGAATGTGCCAGCCGAAGTTTGGCGGCATCACGCCAACAATTGTGTTGGATAATTCGTTGAGAATGATCTCGCGTCCGACAATATTCCTGTCGCCGCCGAATCGCCGCAGCCAGAGGCCGTGGCTGATCACGATCACGCGTGGCTGTCCCTCGCGGCCGTCTTCGTCGACAAAAGTTCGACCCAGAACAGCATTGGTTCCGAGCACCGAGAAGAGATTCGGGGTGGCAAACTGTCCGGGCACTTCTTCCGGTTCGCCCTCGCTTGTGAGGTTGAAGCTGCGATCGAAGAAAGCAGCCATGTCGCTGAAAACCTGGTTCTGTTCTTTCCAGTCGTAAAAGTTGCCGAGATTGATCACGTTCTGATCGGTGCGTCCGCCTTCTTTCTTTTCCCACACGAGCACGAGTCG
>JAICQI010000731.1 GCA_025937955.1 Pyrinomonadaceae bacterium | reverse complement strand
TTACCCGGCCACTCGTACCGCCGAAGTCTGTCTTTGACACGGTCTGTAAATGGCGCCAGAGGGCGACCGCTTTTCGTGGCAAGGTTGTGTGCGAACATTTGTGCCATTATGACGACGTCGTTAGCTCGATCTCGCAGTGGCGGAAGGTGGATCGGAAAAACGTTCAGCCGGTACATCAGGTCTGCCCGAAATGAACCTTCCCTGGTCATCTGTTCAAGATCGCGATTTGTGGCAGCGATGATGCGCACATCTGTTCGGATAGTGCGCGAACTGCCTACGGGCTCAAACTCTCCTTCCTGGATCACACGTAGTAGCTTCGCTTGAAGGTCGAGCGACATCTCTCCAACTTCATCGAGAAAGATAGTTCCTCCATCGGCCAACTTGAATCTACCGTCGCGACGTTGCACGGCGCCCGTGAATGCACCCTTCTCATGTCCGAAGAACTCGCTCTCCTGGAGATGTGGTGAAATAGCGGCACAATTGACTGTGATTAATGGTTTCTGAGCGCGCCCACTTCGGCGATGAATTGCGCGCGCGATTAGTTCTTTGCCCGTTCCCGTCTCGCCCGTAATCAGTACCGTAGTGTCCATTCCAGCAACTCGCTCTACGTCCGCCAGCACACTTCGCAGTGCCGGGCTTTCCCCTATGATCTCTTCGAAGCCTTGTAGTTTGTCGATCTCAGCTCTCAGGTATGCAGCTTCGCCCTGAAGCGAGCGGATGAGCTCTTCTGTTTCGATGCGATCGTGAATGTTTCGCAGGATTAGAGTGAAGAACGTGAGACCAGCAAGTTCGTAACGTGAAAGTGTAGCCTCTGCTGGAAACTGGTTTCCCTCTGGCCCAATGCCTACAAGACCCTCAGGGATCCAGATTGATTGCTTATCCTCGGACCGGCGGGCCAACTCTTCGATAAGATAAATGAGCTTACCGCGCGATTCTTGAGTGATGAACTCATTGAAAGAAATGTCGCCGTCAGTAGCGTCCTCACGACCAAAAACCTTTTTTGCAGCGGCGTTGATATTCGTTATGCGAAAGTCGGCATCAAATTCGACAATTGCATCCATCGCTCCGTCGAACAGACGTGATAGTTTTTGCTCACGTTCAACGAGGGCTCGATCTCTCCTCAGACGCCGTAACTCGGCAGCAGCTCGACCCGCAAAGATGTTGAAAACAGCCGTGACTGACTCGTCTTCCGTCATCGGCGCGTCGTCCATGACTGCGAGGTGCCCGAGGATCTCGCCGTTAGTGTCGAGAAGGGGAACACCCATGTAACTCATAGCCCCGAGTGGTTCGAGGCTTTGATCGCGCGGAAAAAGATCGAGTAAACGGTCAGGTACAAGGATTAGACGCCGGTTTTCGATCACAGAAGCACATGGTGTGTCTGCTATGGCATATTCGAAGTCGGCAATGTAAACATCTCCTGCCCAGAAGGAGAGAGCCCGCAAACTTCGCTGGTCGGCGATCCATTCTGTCACCCATGCGCATTTGGTCCCGATTGCGCGAGCCAGATGTTGGACCAGGGCATCAAAGAACCCCTCGCCCGTCTCGGCCGAGGTGCCTTCAACGATTTCCTTCAAACCCTGCGAATTGAGCGACACGGAATTCTGTTGTGACATTTGAGAAGATTAATTACAGCCATCTTGCTTGACGATCAACTCCTGTTGAAAGCGGTTGAAGGTCGCTTCTAGACTGCTGCGTATTCATTTGGCTCAATGACTGAGAAGCGACTGGAATTATAGCTGCTTTGACCACCTAATTTTTCTTGCGTTGGTCCGCACAAAGTTTTAAGTTGAGCGCCACATTTTCAAGCACAGTTTTCTGGCGCTTTACCCGTAAGGAGTTCTCATGAGAATCAAGCGTGAAAGATCGAAACAAAAAATGCGAACGAAGGTGCCAATGTCGGTCCTGCTAGTGGTTTTTTTGATTCCGCTGGTACTAGTGGAGTCCCAAATCATGGCGATGCGCGCTCAGAACCCTCCCGACAAGAACAAAATGGCCGAAGGTTATCCCACCGTTGATTACGGCGCCTCGCTTCCCGCCGATGCGGAAGGGCGGTCCAAACGCGAAAAGGCGAACAGATCATACGATCGCCAAAGGCTGGTAACTAAAGATCCACTCGGGACAGAAGTTTTAATAATGAACGACTACTTGAGTGAGATCCCTGCGTTGCCGGTACAGGTAAGCAGCGCAGTCGTGTTGGGTAACGTTTCAGACGCTCAAGCATTCCTGTCAAACGATAAGACAGGCGTCTATTCTGAATTTACCGTTCAACTGGAGAAGGTATTTAAAGACGACAAAGATGCTCCTCTGAATCCTGGTAGCGCCATTAAAACGGATCGTTTGGGTGGGCGGGTGAGGCACTCAGCCAACCAAACAGTCTGGTATCACATTTCCGGCCAGAGCATGCCGGACCCAGGTAAAAAATATCTCTTCTTCCTTCGTCGACAGCCCGACAGTGAGAACTACTCAATCATAACGGCCTACGAACTGCGGTCCGGGCGCGTCCATCCACTCGATGGAAATCATCCTTCATCGTCGTTTGCGGGTGCAGCTTACGAGAACGCTGAGGAACAAACGTTTCTCAGTAAGGTTCAAGAAGCGGTCGCGATGGCCCTGGCCCAGGGTAAACCTTAGGCGAACCTTTAACCGATCTATCTAGCGAATAACGTCCCGTCCTTAACGTTTCAGTTCCGTCACCGTTACCTCAGGAGATCCTTGCGAGGTACAACATACCAATGCGGATGGTCTTTCGTCTTTCTTGTCCGCAGTTCTTTAACGAGATTGTGTAATCTGGGGAGTTCTGAGTCTGGCGAGGAAAAGTGAACGCCAGACCGTGATCCCAACGAATAAAATATGAAGCTGCGTTGAGACTCCAGCCAAACTGTGACAGCATCAATATTCTGCTCAACCTCGTCAAATGAAACCCAAGCAACGTAGACCTCGCAGGCCCTTAGGTTCTAAAATAGGGCAGCATCTTCCAACTGAAAATCATCGCCTACCAGTAGCACCATTCTCGAAAGCAGGTTCGCTTGCCAATTTGGTTTAGAGTAACCTTCTCGGTTTTTATAACTAGCGGTCAAATTAATAAAGGTGGGACGCTGATCGGAAATCGTTGTGATTCATAGCATTCGCGCATTCGAATGAACAAATTTCACTTTATGACCGAACTCACACTGCCACAATAAGATGGTTTTGCCACTGTATCTCTTGCCTGAATGAGCGCTCATTCAGTATTATGTGAACCCTTCATAATCGGGTAAGGTGTCACAGCGGGTCTACCAATAGAGAGGATTATCAATACGATGCGGATTGAGAAGGCGGCGGTGTTGGGAGCGGGGACGATGGGGGCGG
>JAICQI010000629.1 GCA_025937955.1 Pyrinomonadaceae bacterium | reverse complement strand
CATACCAAAGCGGTGCCAAGGCACCGCACTCCAAGGAGGCGCATGAATTAACGCGAGGCCAGCAATTTCTCGATGTACTTTCCGAGGATATCGACCTCGATGTTGACCTCGTCTCCGGGTTTCAGATGCGAGAGATTCGTGACTTCCCAGGTCTTCGGGATGATGGCGATCTCGAAGTGATCGTCGGTCAGGCCGGCAATGGTCAAACTGATCCCCTCGACAGCCACGGAGCCTTTGAAAACCAGGTAGCGCGCGATCTCTTTCGGGTAGGCGATTCTGACCGTCCACGACTCGCCGTGATCTTCAACACCGGTGAACTGTCCGCGGGCGTCGACATGTCCCTGGACGATGTGACCGCCGAGCCGCGTGGCTGGAGTCACGGCACGCTCGAGATTGACTGGCGCTCCAGGTCGCAACCTTCCGAGCGTTGAGCGCAGCAATGTTTCGCGTGACACGTCAGCGGCAAACGAATCGGCACTGATATCGAGAGCAGTCAAGCAAACGCCATTCACGGAGATCGAATCGCCGTGGTTGGTGCCTTCCGTGACCACGCGAGCATTGATCACGAGACGAGCATTCTCGCCTCGTTCTTCAATGCTGCGCACGCTGCCGAGTTCTTCAATGATTCCGGTGAACATTCTTCATCATCTCTTCGAATACTTCCTCGATGCTCTTCCCGGTCGAGTCGATCACGATCGCGTCGTCCGCGACCTTCAAGGGTGAATCGGCTCGGGTAGAGTCGCGTCGATCGCGCTCGACCAGGTCGTAAAGCGTCTCCGCCAATGTCGCCGATGAGCTCGCAGTCATGTGATCTTCTATATAACGACGTTCCGCCCGCTCCTCAGCGGCGGCCGTGAGAAAAAACTTCACGTCCGCGTCCGGAAAAACGACCGTGCCGATGTCACGACCGTTCAGCACCGCGCCGCGCCTGCCCATCTCACGTTGTCGCTCTACCATCGCGCGTCTCACACCGGGAATAACCGAAACGATGGACGACATCTCCGTCACAGTGTCTGTGCGAATCTGCTCGGTCACGTCGCGGCCGTCGAGTAAGACGCACAGCGAATCCGGATCGCCTTCGAGATCGATCTCGATCTGATTGGCTAACATCGTTACTGCATCAGCATCGTTTGGATCGACGTGCGCTTCGATCACAGCGAGCGCCACGGCGCGGTACATCGAACCTGTGTCGATGTACTGCAGCTTCAATGCGCGCGCCAACAAGCGACCCAGTGTGGACTTGCCGGAGGCTGACGGACCGTCGATTGCGATGATCATCGAAGAAGTCTACACAAATGCAGCGAACACCTCGTTGGATAACAGAGCGCCGGTGCGCGTCAATCTAATCAGATCGCCGTCAAACTCGAGCAGCCCGGCCTTGCAGAAGCGGTCGAGATCCGCGCCGTGCTCATCGCGCAAATCAACTCCAAACGATTCGCGATAACGGCGCAGGTCAATGCCGCGCATGAGTCGCATGCCAAGAAACAACGCTTCCGCACGTACGTCAGTTTGGCTGAGCTGTTGCTCCTCAACCACTGGCGACAAGCCGCTCTCGATTGTCTCCACGTATTTCAAAACGTCGCGATGATTAGACCAGCGTACGGCATGACCATCGTAAGAGTGGGCCGAACAACCAAAACCGTAATAAGGCTCGGCGGTCCAATACTTGACGTTGTGCCGCGAGTGAAAGCCCGGCTGGCAGAGATTCGAGATCTCATAATGCTCGTAGCCGGCTTCCGAAGCTTGTTCGAGCATCCACTGATACATCACACCTGCCAGATCGTCGTCAGGCTCGGGCTGAATTCCGCGTCGAATGTGTTCGGCGAGCGGCGTGCCTTGATGGACCTCGAGCAGGTAGAACGAGAGATGTTCGGGATGCAGGTCCAGAGCTTGTTTAATGTTTTGCTGCCACCCGGCCAGCGTTTGGCCCGGCAGTCCGGCGATCAGATCGAAGCTCACGTTGTCGAACCCGGCGCGACGCAGATCCGCAAAAGTTTTCAACGTGTCGGCGCTTGAATGCGATCGGCCCAGTTTTGCGAGCTCCCTGTCGTCAAACGTCTGTGCGCCGAAGCTGGCCCGATTGATTCCTAAGCTGCGAAACGCACGAAGCTTTTCGGCGTCTACGCTGCCCGGATTTATTTCCAGTGTGATCTCAGACGCTCTGTCGATAGCGAAGTAGTCGTGCAGAGTGGCGAGGATACGATCAAGTTGCACTGGTGTTAGCAGTGAGGGCGTGCCACCACCGAAATAGATCGTGTCCGCATGCTCCCCGTGGTAGCTTGAGGATCCTATCTCTGCAATCAGCGCGTGAACGTATCGCTCGGCCAGTTCGCGTTGATAAAGTCCGGTGGCGAAGTCGCAGTAGGAACAACGCGAACTACAAAACGGAATATGAACGTAGAGGCCTGCGGCAGTCATTTTTACGACGAATGATAGCACGCGTGTGTACTATTTCATTTCCAGGCGTATCGTTTGACAACTCTTTTTTGCTGCAGCATTTAGCGATACAGGGGCATTTACACTGCCTCCGCCAACTGGCACGCATGTTGAATAGTTTCAGACCGGCTATAACTCTTCGAACAATGGGAGGAAGAAAATGGCAGACGACAGAATGAAGCAGGACGATCAACAACAGAGAAACATGGGTGCCGGCGGCCAGGATAAGGGCTTCGGTCAGCAAGCACCAGGACGCGGTGGCCAGCAGGGCGGTCAGCAGGGCGGTCAGCAACCCGGCCAGCAGGGCCAGCAGGGCCAGCAGGGCGGCCAAAAAGGCAAAGGCATGGAAGATGACGACGAATTCGCCACTGGCGGTCAAGGACAGGGCGGTGGACAGAATCGTGGCGGTCAGAATCGCTAGCTCATAAACTTCATACAACTCTCTTCTTTTCTGCTTTGAGCACGGACGTGACGAGCCGTGCTCTTTTTTTGAGCCACAGATGAACACGGATTTGCAGATCTGATCAGCGCTGATCAGATCTGCAATTCAGTTTCATCTGTGGTTAATCCTGCGAAGGCTGCCGTCGCCGCTGATCGATCTGCTTGCGCTACGCGCGACGCGCTCGGCTTGGGCAAAGGCTCGCAGAAAATTCTCGCCCAATACCTTTCTGATATCCGTTTCACTATAACCACGCTTCAGCAGCTCGTAAGTGATGTTCGGCAACATCGAAACATCCTGCGCACCTTCAGGCATGTCGTTCGCACCATCGAAATCCGCGCCGATACCGACATGATCGATACCCGCCACTTTCACGATGTGATCGATGTGATCGATCAACTTCGAGATCGGAAGCGGTGGCAATGGATTCGCCGCTTCGAGCTTGTCACTCTCTTCCGCACGGCGCTCCGGATCGTTTTTGTATTTCTCGTTAATGGCGTCCTGCTGCGCCTTAAGCCTGCGATCGCGTTCCGCGCTTTGCGGCGAGACTGTCTGCGTGTCAACAAAAACGCTGTAGAAGTTCACATGGACCACGCCACCGTTCTTCGCGATCCGTTTCAGCAGATCGTCCGGGATATTTCGCGAGACGTTGCTGATCGCGCGCGCTGACGAGTGCGAGGCAATGATCGGCGCTTTAGAAACGTCGAGCGCATCGCTCATCGTCTTGTCAGACACGTGCGAAACGTCAATCAGCATCCCCAGACGATTCATCTCGCGCACGACTTCTTTGCCGAAGTCGCTCAATCCGTTGTGCTTCTTCTCGCCGCGACCCGCGTCAGCCCAGTTGTTGGTGTTGTTCCAGGTGAGCGTCATGTATCGCACGCCAAGCCGGTAAAACTCACGCAACGTTGGCAGCGAGTCTTCAATCGCATGACCGCCTTCGATGCCCATCAACGCCGCGACCTTTCCCTGTCTCTTGGCGCGGCGAATGTCGGCGACAGAAGTCGCGAACATTAGATCACGCGGATGCCGCTCGACAGCGCGATAAACGGAGTCGATCATGTCCAAGGTGCGACGCGCCGAGCCGCCGTGTTCGACGTACCACGGCTTGATGTAAAGCGAAAAGAACTCCGCCGTGAGCCCACCCTTTTTCAT
>JAICQI010000965.1 GCA_025937955.1 Pyrinomonadaceae bacterium | reverse complement strand
CTACAATAAAAGAACAAGTCTTCCTGACTTGTTCTGTTGCTGTGTCTTATAATCCCTCGCCATGTTGCGCTTCCTGATTTTCCTTTTCCTTTTACCACTTCCAGCAGTGGCTCAAACCACGCAGGAAAAAGTGCGTGATTATCGCCGCGCCAACGAGCACCGGCTGATCCAGGAGTACTTCACGCTGCTTTCGATCCCAAACGTCGCCTCTGACACGCAGAACATTCGCAAGAACGCGGCGCTGATTGTCGAGATGATGAAGCAACGTGATTTGAATCCACGATTGCTTGAAGGTTCAACTCCGGATACGCCGCCCGCTGTTTATGGCGAGTGGAAAACACCCGGCGCACAACGCACCATCCTCGTTTACGCGCATTACGACGGCCAGCCAACAGATCCGAAGCAGTGGACCGGAACGTTACCGTGGCAGCCCGTCTTCCGTTCCGGCGCGCTTGAAGCCGGCGGTCAAGTCCAGCCTGGTCCAACACAGGGCTCGGCGATCAACCCGGAATGGCGCATCTACGCACGCTCGGCCTCCGACGATAAGGCCGGCGTGTTCGCAATTCTCACCGCGTTCAGCGCGCTCAAAGCTAAAGGAGTGCCACTGACTTCAAACATCAAGTTCTTTTTCGAGGGCGAGGAGGAAGCTGGTTCGCCGCACCTCGGCGAGATCATCGAGCGTCACAAACAGTTGCTCGAAGCGGATGCGTGGATCATCGGTGATGGACCAGTACACCAGTCAGGACGAAAGCAGGTCGTCTTCGGCGTGCGTGGCGATACAAACGTCGACGTCACTGTCTACGCTGCGAAACGTCCGTTGCACAGCGGCCACTATGGAAACTGGTCGCCGAACCCCGCGCATCTGCTCGCCCGTCTGCTGGCATCGATGAAAGACGCAGACGGCCGCGTGACGATTGACGGTTGGTACTCAGACGTCGAACCGTTGGGTGATGCTGAGCGCCGCGCAATTGCCGAGGCGCCGCAATACGATGAGGAGTTGAAGCAGCAGCTGGGCATCAAGCGCACTGAAAACGCGGGCAAGGCGCTGCTCGATCTGATCAATCAGCCGTCACTGAATATCAACGGTTTTGCGAGTGGAGACGTGGGCTCCCTGGCGCGCAATGTGATTCCTACAACGGCCACTGCCGTGCTGGACCTGCGACTCGTCAAAGGCAACGATCATCAGCGCCAGACGCAACGACTCATCGAGCACATTCGCAAGCAGGGTTATCACGTCGTCGATCGTGAGCCAACGGACGCGCAGCGGGCGCAGTATCCGTTGTTGGCCCGCGTCAATGTTCGTCCGGGTGGTTACAACGCCGAGCGCACGAGAATGGATTTGCCGATTTCGAAGTCGGTGATCGAAGCAGTGCAGTCCACCGCGACGGAAAAGATTGTGCTGTTACCGACGTCAGGAGGGAGTCTGCCACTCTCGATCATCACCGAACGACTGAAGACCGTCACGATCTCCGTGCCGATTGCAAACTACGACAACAACCAGCACGCTGAGAACGAAAACATCAGGATTCAGAATCTGTGGGACGGCTTCGAGATCTGGGCCGCAATAATGACGATGAAATAAGCCGCAAAAAGGCACAAAAGGCACAAAAGAGAATTCTTTATGTGCCTTTTGTGCCTTTTTGCGGCTGTATTTTCTTAGAACGTGCAGTTATAAGCTTT
>JAICQI010000171.1 GCA_025937955.1 Pyrinomonadaceae bacterium | reverse complement strand
CGCCAGCGAATCGCGTTAGCAGTTTGATCGCCCTGGCCACCCATTTTGATCGCGAGCAAGCCATTCTCCGACGCCATCATCGCGCGAAACACATCCCAATCCTTCGTGTTCAACTTTTCATCACGGTCCATGTCAAACGCTTCGAACGCGGCCTTGAGCATCCTATCCATCTGCGCCGCGCCGCCCGCGTTCGCGATCTCGGCTTTCGTGATCATGTGATCTTTATCTTTATCATAAGCCGTCAAAGCTTCCTCAAACGTCGTCGTCTTCACCTGCTGGCCCGGCTGATTCTGCGGAAATCCCCAGCCGTTGATGTAGAGATATTCAGAGTCGTGACTCGCGATCGACTTCATCTCACACGCAAGCCCGCGGACCCACCAGACTCTTTTCCCATCCGCGACTGAGTACGCCGAAAGCTGGAACGACTCGGGAACGATGATCTGTTTCGCACCTTTTGCAGGTTGGTAAACGATCGGCGTCGAATAACCGGAGATAACGACAGGACGTTCAACTTTCCAACGCACCTTGCCGCTGTTCTTATCGACGGCTATGAGATACGAAGCCGGATTGTCCTGATCGACAGGCAATATGACTTTGTCGTCGACGAGAATCGGCGAGGCGCCAAAGCCGTAGAAGATGTTGAATGGACCAAGCTGAAGTTTCCAACGCTCCTTGCCGGCGGCGTCGTAGGAGATCAATCCGAAATCCTGGAAAAAGACGTAGACATTCGAGCCGTCCGTAACTGGAGTCGGCGACGCCGGACCGTTAACATTTTGCAGTCGCCCTTCACGCAAACGTGGCGCTTCGCGTTGCCAGAGAATCTTTCCCGTTTGGCGATCGAGACAGATCACCAGCAGCTTGTTGCTTTTGTCATGCGCGGTGACGAAGATGCGATCGCGCGTGAGCACGGGCGACGAGTGCCCCGGAGGGAGTTCAGTTTTCCAGACGACGTTCTTGTTTGGTCCAAACTCCGTGGGCAAGCCTTTGGTTTCGGAAACACCGCTGCCGTTTGGACCACGAAACTGTGACCACTCATCAGAGGCACTGATAGTCAGGGGAAAGGCGAACAAGAGAAGGGCGATGGTCTTTAACATTTTGAATAGCTCCGTCTAAAGAGTACGCAGATAATAGCGCCTTCGCGATTACGGGTAAATCTGTGTAATCTGTGCGCAGAAAGGACCCGACGAAAAAATGAAATCGATCCTCTTTCTCGTGTTTATTTCCGTAGCTGTTGGCCAAACGGGCTTGCGGAAGGACCGCCAGTTACTAGTGGATTTTCGAAACGATCACGATTCCACTCCGTTCAAGATCACACAGGCGACCGAACGCACTTTGTTGTCGAAAGTCTTTCGCAGATACCTGACGGATCAAGACCAGTGCAAAGCCGATTTTGATGCGAGTAATGGCGATGACCGGCTAGCGGCGGCGCGCAAAGCCGGGCAGATGGTTCCTTCGATCACCGATATGGCGACCGGAAGTTTTACCGCGGCAGGGCAAACTCAAACTGCATACGTGATCGAGGTTAGCGAGTGTAATGCTTCACACGCCGACAACTTCGGCACGAAGCGTGTCGCCATCTTCTCGGGCCAACAACTCATCGCCGACGTCGACGCAGATTTCATGAGGGATATTGTGCGTAAGACTGATCTCAACGGCGATGGCGTAGATGAGTTGCTGATGAGAAGCGGCGACATGGCGCAAGGCACGTTGATCGAAATGGCAACGCTGGTTAGCTTTCAGAATGGACGTCGGCGCGTGCTGCAGGAGTTTGGCACGGTAGTGGAAGATTCCTGTGCTTCGGGCTTTAAGGGCAGCACCTCGAAAGCTTCAGTGCTTTACGTTCCGAGGGTAGCCCAAGGCACGATGCCGAAGCTCATTCAGGACAATTATGTCGCTAGTTGCCGTAATGCGAAACGCTGGCGATTCGTCTCGACGGGAATGATGCAGTAGTTAATTCGCCAATATTACTTCGTTACTTTCCAGCCGGCGAAAGGTTTTACTGTCGCGCAATTCGGACCGCCGTCTTTCGCCTTACCCGGAACACGCGTCTCAAGCAGGTTCGCTCCTAGCGAAGCCTTTTTCACTAAGTCCCATGTGATGTCACGAAACGGGATCTTTAACCTACGACTCCACGGGGTGTCGGTTTGGCCTGCGTACGTACCGATGTCCAGATATGCGAATCGTTCGTGAGGTGGCCCATGTGTGAAGGGGCCAAGCAGGACGGGCTCTCCATCTTTACCTTCTTTGACTCGCGCACTGAACTCGAAGATCAAGTCTCCAGTCTTTGACCTTTGCTTCTGCACAACTTCGTAATCATTGCCGCCACCCTTCTGCAACCCAAAATCAACACCGGCGGGTGGACTCTCAAGGATGATGCGAAAGTTTAGTTCCTGTTCCATGTCGGGAAGAATATTATGAGCCGCAAAAAAGCACAAAAGGCACAAATGAAAAATTTTGTGCCTTTTCTGCCTTTTTGCGGCTATTCTCTGCGTGGCGTGCAGGGCGCCACCCGTCCGCGGGCAGGACTGAGTCCACCTGAATGATGATCGACTCCAGGTTCCAATGCGAACCTCCTTCGCCCGAAGAGCGGACAACGGGCATAACATGAGGAGGCTCGTATGTCTGATAAAAGCAATCCCGCTCGTCTTCTTCCAGTTCGTCCCGATCTGGACCAACTCAAACATCAAGCCAAGGACCTGCTGCGAAATATCCGCAAAGGTGACAAGCAAGCGCTCGCTGAGTTCAATCAGTTTCATCCAGAGGAAACCAGAGGCGAAATCAAACTCGCCGACGTGCAGTTTGCACTCGCGCGCAGTTATGGCGCTGCGAGCTGGCCGCGCCTGGTCCAATCCTGCAAACTGATCGACGCAATCTGGCGTGACGATCTCGAAGCCGTGCGAGAGCTCGTCGTGAAGCACCCAAACCTCTTACATGAGAACGCCGGCATCCGTAACAAAAACTGGGGGCCACCCCTGACTTACGCCGCGAATCTCGGGCGAGATCGCATCATCAAAATGCTCTACGATCTCGGCGCGCGCGATCTCCTTACAGCGATCGACCGTGCTGCGCTTCAGAGCAAGATCGGCACAGCGCGAATGTTGCACGAGCTGATGGGGTCGCCATCACCGCCGGAAGACGCTCTCGGTGGTCCAGCTTACACACTGAGCTCATCAGGCACGTCACTCATCCTCGAGCTTGGCGGCCGCGTGAAAGACGAGCACGGCAAACGAATCGCGCCAGTTGACGTCGTACTCGAAACAGACAGCCGCAAGCCATCCGAGAAGCATCAGATCCTCGAGCTATACGTGCAACACGGACTCGAGCTGCCCGACACACCCGTGATGGCGCTGCATCGTGGCCGCATTGATCTGCTCGAAGCACACCTGCATCGCGATCCGAAACTACTGCAACGAACATTCACACACGAAGAGATCTATCCGCCCGAGTTCGGCTGTCACGACGAAGTGCTCGCAACGCAAGGAACGCCACTGGCAGGTACAACATTGCTGCACCTCTGCGCTGATTACGACGAGCTCGAGATCGCGCGCTGGTTACTCGACCGTGGCATGGATCCCAACGTGAAAGCCACCACGGATGCGAATGGTTTTGGCGGACACACCGCGCTCTTCGGCACCGTCGTCTCGCAGCCGAATTACTGGATGAACCGCACGCAATCCCAGGCGGCGCCGTTCACCCAGTTGTTGCTCGACCATGGCGCGAACCCGAATGTCCGCGCTTCCCTACGTAAGAAGCTCCATCCCGGCTACGAGGGTAGATATGACGTCGAGACAACTTACGAGTACCGCAATGTTACACCGCTCGGTTGGGGCCGGCAGTTTCACGCGAAGGACTTCGTCAGCGAGTCCGCCATGCGGCTCATCGAGGAACATGGCGGTGTGGAATAGCAAGTGCTTGTAACCCAACGGGCACACAAGGTGTCTTTAAGTATAGGTCGGGCTCTCCCTGGAAAAGAAAGGGGGAGCCCGACTAGTTTTTTGTGTTAAAGAGGAGACAACAGAATGAAAAAACGAGTACTGGGAATTGCACTAGCGATAATTTCGATGGGTTTTGTCGTTTCGGCGGAAGCAAAGACGTCGGATAATTCGCATCTAAACACCGTCGCGGCTAACGCAGTCCCGCAGTGGGGTAGAGATCGTTATGACAGACGCTATGACAGGCGTAACGACCGTCGCCGCACAGTAACGCGGTCGCGTTATGTACGATATGGTCGACGTCTCTACCGCGAAACGTATTTAGTAACGTACCGGCCGAATGGCCGTATCGTCGACACTCGCTTAATCAGCCGCCAGCGAGTTGGATAACTGAAGTTTACCGGCCCAACTTCTCGCGAGGTTACGAGGACGGTTACCGCGTAGGTAGCGCCGAGCGCGACGCGAAGCGCGCCGGCTAACATCCTTTAGAACCACAAAGGCACAAAGATACAAATTGTGCCTTTGTGGTTTAGTTTTTTACTTCAATAAATTTGCGACTTCCAACACCTGCTCAGGTCGCGCGCGAACCCAATAATTTTCAGTCAAGTTTATCCATCGCACTGTTCCTGATGAATCAACCAGAAACTCCGCTGGACGCGCGACGTCCTGACCGTTATCACCAGCACCTTCGTGCATCAGGTCGTAACGTTGAATCACTTCCGTGTTTGGATCGGAAAGTAACGGAAAAGTGTAACTCTGCTGCTGCGCAAGGTTGCGTGACTGTTCCGGACTGTCAACGCTGATCGCAACCGGACGAATGCCGGCTTCTTTGAACTTACTCAAACTTCCTTCGATGCTCCGCAACTCGGAGTTGCACGACGGTCACCAATAGCCTCTGTAAAAGACCAGCAACACACCTTTCGGCGCTTTGCCGTCGATGGGCGCGGTGCGGAGCTCAGTAAGTGAAACTTGCTTACCCGTCGTATCAGTAAGCGTGAAGTCCGGTGCTTGCTGGCCCACCTGAGGCGCGCCTTTGGAAGGCGGCAGCCAACGCGCCGCTACGAAGACTGTAAAAATGAAGAACCCGATAACCGCGACGCTTAACGTTGCGATGATCGAAGTAATGATTTTCGAGCGCGCCGGATGTGGGCGGTCGGCTGCAAACCCACGCCGCACACCCATCACGAGAAGCACTACCGCTATCGAAAACATCAGCAGGTTGGCCCACGGAAAGTCACGCGTGATGGGGAACCAGACGAAAACGGAAACGTACGTCATGAACGCCGCGAGGGTGAGCACGAAACCCACCCACAGCGGCCAGTTGAAACGTCTTGTAGTCATAAGTTTTCACTTCAGGCTGGGTTTCATCCTGGCATACGCCACTAAACCACAAAGCAGCCCCACGATCAGCGGCATGATCGCCATCTTGGGTCCATCACCAATGATCGTGACTACGACAGCGCCGATCATGATAATGGTGAGCCCAAGAGCAGCGAGTGCGGTCAAATGTTGCTGCCTGCGCAGTGCACCCGGCAGGATCAAACCGAGCGCTCCGAGTACCTCAGCCACGCCAATGAATCTAATGAACCATACCGGAAGCACAACCTGATTCGGTGAGCCCATCGACGCCAGCGTCTCGCTTGACAGAACTAACTTCGTGCCGCCGGCAAACAAAAAGAGCAAAGCCAGGACTATCTGAGTAATCCAAAGTAAGATGTTCATGATCTGGTTCCTTTATGTTTACTGTTCAGGCAATCCTTTGATCTCCAACACCGGACGAATCTCGATAGTGCCGACTTTCGCAGCCGGAATTCGTTCGGCAATACTCATCGCCTCGTCGAGATCATTCGCATCGATCAGGTAGTAGCCCCCGAGCTGTTCGCGAGTCTCAGCGAATGGACCATCCGTTACCAACCGCGTGCTGTTTCTGACGCGCACGCTGGTGGCCATCGCCACCGGGTGCAGCGGGCTCGAAGCCACGTACTTGCCCCTGGCGCTGAGCTCGCGTGCGAGTTGCGCTGATTCGACGTAACAATGCTCTCGTTCGGATTCGCTCATTGCTTGTTCGTCAAGATAGACCAACATCATGTATTTCATGTTTCCTGTGTGCCTCCACTGCTAAATCGAACGAAAGGGCCGCGAATCGACACCTCTGCCTGAATTTTTTATTATCAAACGTGCTTCCAAACCCGAATGTTGCTGTTGACGCAGTGTATCGATCTGACTGGGGTCGGATTGTTGCAACTCTCATACGTCAGTTTGGCGATTTCGAACTTGCCGAGGACGCCGCCCAGGACGCGTTTACGGCAGCCGTCGATCAGTGGCGAACTGACGGCATTCCCGAGTCGCCGCGCGCCTGGATCATTCAAACAGCCAAGCACAAGATCATCGATCGGCTGCGGCGTCAAACACGTCTACAGCAAAAACTCGAAGCAGATCCGGACTTCAGCTCAGAACCAATCGTCGACGGACCGAACCTGAACTTCGACGAGATCCCCGACGATCGCTTACGCCTGATCTTCACTTGCTGCCATCCAGCCTTGTCGCTCGAAGCGCAGGTTGCGTTGACGCTGCGCACCCTCGGTGGACTTCAGACTGACGAAATCGCGCGGTCGTTTCTCGTTCCCACAGCGACGATGGCCCAGCGACTGGTACGCGCAAAACGAAAAATCCGCGATGCCGGAATACCATTCAGCGTACCCGACACGACGGAAATGCCTGCGCGACTGGACGCAGTGTTAACCGCAATTTATCTCATCTTCACCGAAGGCTATGCACCCACTCGCGGCGAGCCACTCGTCAGGGCCGATCTCTGCGCTGAGGCTATCCGTCTCGGACGCCTCCTCAGAACTCTGCTCGTGCCCAAGCCTCCCGCCGAAGCAACTGCGCTCGTGGCGTTGATGTTGTTGCACGATTCGCGACGCGAGGCTCGATTGGACGAAGATGGCGATCTTGTTGTGCTCGAAGAGCAGGATCGCACACTCTGGAATAGACCACAAATCGACGAGGCACTCTCGTTAGTTAGCGAAGCGCTCGCGGGTGAGCCTGGTCCATTCGCGCTGGAGGCGGCGATCGCGGCCGAACATTGCAAAGCCGCACGGGCAGAAGACACGAACTGGTCGCAGATCGTTAAACTCTACGATCTGCTGACCGAGCTCATGCCTTCTCCCGTCGTGTCTTTGAATCGTGCCGTCGCCGTCGCTATGGCCCAGGGTCCTGAGCCTGCGCTCGAGCTGATTGACGAACTGGCGGCATCCGGCGAACTGGATGACTATCACTTGCTACACGCAGCACGCGCTGACATGCTGCGACGTCTCGGTTCCAACGACGAAGCCGCTGAGAGCTACCAAACAGCATTGAGCTTAGTCACCAACGACAGCGAACGTCGCTTCCTCGAACGCCGCCTCCGCGAAGTCCAAACACCGCCACAATAAGGCACATAAATCACAAAATTTCTTTGGTGTGACTTTTGTGCCTCTTTGTGGCTAACTTTCTTTTGTGGCTAGGCTGACTGACTCTTAGTGTGCAGCGCTGCTAAACGCTTTTCCATCTCTTCCGGTGTGACATCTTCCTTGTGCGTTGCTACCGTCCAGACATGACCAAAAGGATCCGTCAACGTGCCGGAACGATCTCCGTAAAACTGATCTTGCAACGGCTTCAATTCCACGCCACCAGCCTCGATCGCTTTGTTGTAAATCGTGTCACAGTCATCGACATAGATCATCAGACTGATCGGCGAGCCGCCATACGCCTTTGGACCTTTGTAGCCCATCTGCTCGTTTTGATCGCCGAGCATAAAACATGAATCACCAATCTTCATCTCGGCATGGCCAATCTTTCCTTCGTGTTCCATGCGAAACAGTTCGGTCGCACCAAATGCTGTCTTGTAGTACTCCAACGCTTCAGCGCCGCCATCGACGATCAAATAAGGAGTCAGCGAATGATATCCCTCCGGAATCGGTTTTACGTCTGCCATAAACTATTCCCCTTTCGTTGTTTGAGTTGATTCTTTAAGTAGAGCTTTTTTGTTGAGAAATGCGATTACCGCATCGTTGAACTGCTTTGGTTTCTCCATCATCAGGAAGTGGCTCACGCCTTCCCACATCTGCATCTCGAAATCGGGAGCGATGCTGCGAAAGTACTCTTCTGTGTCGGGCGCCCAAAACGGCGACTTCGCCAGGATCGCAAACACCGGCACGTTAATCTTGTCAGGACCGTAGAGCGACTCCTGGTTCATATTTTCCATCGCACCGACCAGAACATATTGCGGCGTGCTCGTGAAAGATGTAACGACGCGTTCCTGATCCGCGGGAGCCATCGTGCCTGACATCTGCTTGAACATCTGGGTGCCCGCTTCTTTCCAGTTTGGAGCACGAACCATGGCCTGAAACTGTTCTCTCATTTCCTTGGTGCCGAACAGTCTCAAGCCGCCGTCCACGACCACGATGCCGAGTGTCTTCTGAGGATACTTGCGATAGAACTGTCGCGCCACCGGCGTTCCCATGCTATGGCCCATGACGACCGCGCGCTCAACTTTCGCATCGCGCATCACAGCGTCGATCGCGTTCGCGAACAGATCCATGGTGTAGGCGAGCTGCTGTGGCTTGTCGCTCTCGCCGTGACCGGGCAGGTCGAGTGCTATCACTCTGTTTCGCTTCGCGAAGTCCGGGATTTGATCGCGCCAGTGATTGAGATTGCAGCCCCAACCGTGCACCAGAACCAGCGCGTCTTTACCTTTGCCCCAACTCTTGTAATGAACGCGAGCGCCCTCGAGCTTTGCGAACTGCGAGTCACCGTCCCCGGCGAATGCTGTGCTAGTGGCGGCCAATACGAGAGCTACGATTGCAATGAATTTGATTTTGCGTGTCATCGTGTATTCCTCCCACTGTTGTTCTTGACGACGACGAGTGTCATGTCGTCTGTAAGTGGCCTTGGCGCTGCGAAGTCCTGAACCGCGCCTAAAACGGAAAACAGGACTGACTCAGCCGTGCCGCCTTGCGCGCGACGCAATTCGGTCTGGAGTCGCATGGCCCCGAACTCCTGTTCTGCTTCGTTGAATGATTCCAGGATACCATCAGAACAAACCAACAACAGATCGTTTGGATCCATCATCACGCTGCCTCGGTCGAATGACGCGGTCGCCACAGCGCCCAGCACAGGCCCACCATCCGAGAGCAATTCGAGTTGTCCGTTTGCGCCTAAGTGTAACGCTGGCGGGTGTCCGGCGCTACAGTAATCGAGGATGCCTGAACGCGAATCGAGCCGCGCTACAAACATCGTGCTCAACGGCTCCACCGCGGTTAAGCGAGCAATGTCGCGATTGACGCCCGCGACGATCGATTCCGGATCGCTGTTCGCGGCGGTGTGCGTGCGAATCAAGCCGACCAGGTGCGTGACCCACATGCCAGCTGCCAGTCCTTTGCCGCCGATGTCGCCGAGAGCGAAGACCAGACCGTCGCGCGTTTCCTCGACGCTGAAGAAGTCGCCAGGCAAGTGGCGCACTGCAAAGATCTCACTCGCTACATCGAACGCCCCGTGACGCACGAGTCTCGGCGCACACAATCGCCGGTGCACTTGCGCCGCTTCGAACATAGCCTG
>JAICQI010000486.1 GCA_025937955.1 Pyrinomonadaceae bacterium | reverse complement strand
CTCCACGGGACAAGCCCGTGGCATCCAGTCTCGCTGATTGGAAGGTCGATGTAGCGGCTAGCGTGAAACTCCACGGGCCAAGCCCGTGGCATCTCTGCGGGGCAAGCCCGTGGCATCTCTGCGGGAGCCCGTGGCGTGTTTTACTCACTCGACGGCGACCCACTCCGTGCTGGCGGGGAAGAGTTTTTTCTCCGGATCGATGGTGACGACGTAGGCGCCCAGGGCGCCGATGCGACGATTGGGGCCGAAGGTGATCTTTGGCATCAGGCCGGTGTCGTATTCGTAAAGACCTTCCAGAGTCGTAACCAGGCGTTCGCGGCTGAGATCTTTGCCGCAGAGCTCCAGGGCATGAACCAGAATCCGCGCGGCTGCAATCGCCGACGCCTGCGCCGCTGCGTGTGACGACCCGAGCTTGTGCCTTTGCAGCAAGCCACTGTATTCAGCAGCACCAGCTGCGGAAACATCGGCGGGAACAGTGGGAAAAGCGAGGAACACCTTATTCTTCATCTTTACTGAAACGGCATCGCCAATACTTCGTCCGACCAGCGATCCCATCATGTACACAGCCGGCGTCCAACCAACTGCCTCCGCCTCTCTTAAAATCGCCGTCGCTTCAGGGCCAGCACCAAGAAAGAAAATCGTGTCGATGCTCTTCTGATGAGCGTCGTTAACAAACTCTGCCGCACTGAATCGCTCTCGCGAGTAATAGTTTGACGTTACAGAGCTCCAACGAAGCTTCTTTGTTTGCTCTTCAATCACAGTGGCGATACTGCGATTGAATTCCGTCTCAGGTGAAACGATAGCCACGCGCGCTCCACCAGCGTCAGACTTCTTCGCCGCAAAGGTGACAAGTGCGCGGGCCTGTTCTTTCAAACCAGGTAGTAAATAAAAGATGTAGCGATTGACTGGCAGTCCTCTCTGCGGCAGCAGCGTTGATGGACCAACAAGCGGAATCTCCTTCTCCTGAGTCAACGCCGCCACGCCATCCTCGGCGCCCGCTGTCATACCACTCACGATCGCAAACACTTGATCGTCATCGATCAGGTGTTTCACATTTGAAACTGTCGATTTCGAATCGCCATACATCACGCGCAGCTCGATCTTGCGATTGTAGATACCACCGCGACTATTAATCTCCGCAAAGTAGGCTTGCAACACGTCGCCCATCGATTGGGCCAATCCGTTTAGCGAAGCTTTTTCGGGAAGAACAGTGCCGAGCACTATGCTTGTATCCGTCAAACCGGGATCAGTGTCGGTCTCGATGCGTTTCAAATACGCGATCAAGTTTTGCATGTCCTCGTGCGGCATGCGGTAGGTGGGCATGGCGACCGCCAGCTTGTTTCCGGCCGGATCTAATCCTGTCGTCATAACACGAACAAAAGACGACTCAGAGAACGCAGGATGCTTGCGCCCGCCGTCGTCTGTGTGGCCGTAGGGTTTCGTCAGGTGAGACCAACTCATGTTGCCGGCCGTTACGCCGCCCTCCGTAATTCCCTGCCCCCGGTTACCATGACACCCCGCGCACGTCAGTGTCGAAGCAGGCACATCGACTTCGCCCATCATCGCTGTGATTTCCTGGCCCGACGCGCTCTCGCCGCGTAGATAGAAAGCCTTGCCGCGCTTTTCCTGTAGCGTGAGTTCCCGGCGTTGTGGCGTCGATGGAGAGGACGCGATCGCGATAAGAAAAACGAGTATGAATCTGGTGATCATGACTTTAGCCACTGTTTTTACAATCGATCGTTAATTACATCTTCGACGATCTTGATTAGTTCTTCAGCCTTTGCCAGACCCATCGCCTTCTTCCAGAGTCCCTTTGGTTCGTTGCCAATGATGAAGATGCTGGTGTGCTCGTCCTTGGTTTCGGCGTATTGGCCCAGCTTGTAAAGCGCCCAGTCGATGTTCTCCTTTTTACCGGTAAGAAACATCCAACCCGGGCGAGCATGAAAGCGCCGGCTGTATTCCTTGAGTCGCGTCGGCGTATCAGTCACAGGATCGACAGTGATCGAAATGAGGAAAGCTTCTTTGCCGAGACGATCGCCGAGAGCTTCCTGGATCTTTTCGAAGTTGCGATTCATCGGCGGGCAGATGCTCGTGCAGGTAGTAAAGAAAGTGTTGATTACCACGACTTTGTTTTTGAGCACGTCGCTGTAGAAGCGCACCTTCTCGCCGTCCTGATTGATCAGCTCAACGTCCGTAAAATAATTCTCAGCAGGTGACTTCTGGTCCTGCCCGGAAACCATCGTAGCAGAGAACACAACGAACAATAGAATTAGACTGAATTTCATCACCTTACCTCCGCGGTCGTGACCGACTCATCAACCTTTCCAGCCATCACGTCGTTAATCACACTAATAATCTGGTTTATCTTTGCCAGACCATAAGTGCGAGTCCAAACACCCTTGCTGTCGTTGCCGATGATCATCGCTGGCGTGTGATCTTCTCTTTTCGACACGGCGGCGCCGAGCGCATTCAACAACTTGTCCATCTCCTGCTTTTCGCCGGTTACAAACGTCCAACCCGGACCGGCTTTGAACTTTGCGCCCCAGGCTTTCAACCGCTCGGGTGTGTCTGTCACCGGATCCACGCTGATCGAAATCAGGTGAACGTCTTTACCGATCTTGTCGCCCATCTCTTTTTGCAGGCGCGCAAAGGTTGCGGCCAGCGGCGGACAGATCGTGGTGCAGTTCGTAAAAATAAAGTTGATGGCGACGGTCTTGTCTTTGATGAGATCTGTGTAGAAGTGAAGCGCATTGCCGTCCTGGTCCAACACCTTAACATCAGGAATCACCATCTTTGGCTTGTCAGGCTTTTTGGCATGAGTAGCTGGAGAATGACACGAAGGTGCCGGTTGTGACTGTGCTCCTGCCTGGATTGCGGTGAGCATCATTAACGCGATTCCGAAAACTCTAAATAGTTTTGATTGCATTTTATTTACCCTCGCTATTCATTTCCCCGGTCTTACTCGGCTGCATGCAGCATCAGGTAAGGCAGGTCTGTGTAACGAACGCGCATTGAAGGCGACTCCACGAACAACATGTAGACGCCTGCTTCCGGCACGTTGATCTTGAGCTCGTAGATTCCGTCTCCCACTGGCTTTGCAATGTCTCGACGCTGCCACACACCCGGGCTCAGGAACGTCAACACCTGCACATCTTCTAAGTCCGATTTGGGATTGCCCGTGGCGGTATCAATGAGCTTGAAGCGGAAAGTGAAGTCCTGGCTGACTTTTAATTCCTTTTCCTTGACCTGATGCTCGATGCTGAGAGCTACCGGCTTCGCTTCTTTGAGTAACGGATTACTCTCCGCCACGAGATTGAAACAATGAGACACGCGCGGAGAGTCGTTCAGGAAAGCGACGTCATAACGTCCGCTGGCCGGCAACTTGATCGTAGTGGAATAAATGCCGGGCTTGATCTCGCGCAGGCTGCGATCGACAACCATCGCTGCGAGTGGCTCGCGTCGATAGTTCTGAAAGTTACCCATCGGCGCGGCCATTCCCTCGGTGTAGTAATAAAGGACTTTATCAACCGGGTTCGCAACGATCACGGCATTGCCTTCGGGCGCCAGCACGATCGAATCAGCACGTACTGGTGTTGATCCGTGCCCGGGGGCAACCTGCCCGCCCGGAAACTCAGTGACATCGACTTCTTTGTCGATCTTCCCGAGTCGCAGCATATAGATGGTCTCTGTCTCCAGGGATCTGACAAAAGCAAAAACGGGGCTGAAGATGATCTGATCGGGCGACTTGACGACGTTCACTTCATGCAGCATGCGGTTCGACGCCGCGTCGAAGATGTGTACCGCGCTCTGTTTTGTATTGACTACGAATCCATAGCGGCCACCTGGCGCAAAACGGATCGAGCGTGCGCCCGGTTTAGTTTTCATTGTTGCGAGCACTTGCTGGCCCTGCTCCTCGATCACTGTAATGGTTCCGTCGCCCTGGCTGGTTACATAAACTGCTTTGCTCAACTCAGACAAAGCCAGTGACGCCGGTTCTGGGCCAACTTTTACATCGCGAAGTTTTTCCAATTTACGAATGTCGATGATCGAAACGGTTCCACTTTCGCTATTCGAGACAAAAGCGAAACGGTTGTCGTTGCTGATAACGATGTCGTGCTTGCCCGCGCCGGTGAGAATTTTCGCTGCCACTTTTGCAGTCGTTGTCTCAATAATCGTGACGCCGCCGCCTTCTTTTTCGTTGCCGTCGTTGGCAACCCACACATATTGCTGATCGGGTTGGACCGTGATGCGCGTCGGCTTAATGCCGGCGTCGATATAGGTCTCCACTATCCAATTGCGGGTATTGATTAGCGCGACCTGATTGATCGATGGCAAGGTGACGAAGAGTTTTTCGCCGTCGCGAGTCAGGAGCCAGTCTTCGCCAGGGCTCTTGAGCATCACCAGCGTGAATAGTTTGCTGCCGCCGAATCCTAAAAGCGGGTCGATGACCGAGATATCGGGACTCTTATTTAAAGCGAGGACGTAATAAGAATTCAGGTCAACGTCGGGGCGCGCGCGCAAACTGCCTGTTAGATACGATTGGATTTTCTCGCGACACTCGGCCGGCTCGATCGATTTCTCATTCGGGCCCTTGCTGATCCACGCGGACAGGCCCAGGCCCTTGACGGGTGTGCCAGTCGTCGTATCAGTGACCTTGAATTTAACGTTGACGTCCTCGGCGGCTCTGATCGTGTTTGCCTGTTTTGCCAGCGGCTCGACAGTGAACTCGATCGCAATGCCCTGCTCGACGATCTTCTGTGGTGCAACAGGCTGCTTCGCCTCCTGCGCCTGCACTGCTCCGGTTAAAAGAATTATGGCGGCGAATGAAATAAGTTTTCGGTGGGTTTGTCGTTGCATTGATGCACTCCTCGATTCAGGATGTTGACTGGTCCTGTGCAAGCTTTGTGCCTGCAAAAAATGGAACAAAGCGCAGTATTTGCTCTTAAAAAGTGGGGAACTTTCCTAATTGGTTGGGGAAATTGTAGGGGTGGGCCGCCCGGGGCCCCCCACCGGGGTAAAAAATGGGGGGGCCCCGGGGGCCCCCCCCACAAAAACCCCCACACCGTGGTAT
>JAICQI010000112.1 GCA_025937955.1 Pyrinomonadaceae bacterium | reverse complement strand
TTTCGGTTTGCCGGTGGTGCCGGAGGTGTAAATGATTATGGCTTCGTGATCGCAATCGATTTCTTTTGTTGGTCTTGTGGATTCCGCGCGTGTTGCTTCGGCTTCGTTATCGAAGCGAATGATTGCCTGAAGCGTTGGAAGTTCGTTGCGGACGGGTTCAATCACCGGCAGAAACTCGGAATTTACTAACAGCGCTTTGGCTTCAGAGTTTGAGATCACGTACGCGATCTCCTGCGACTTGAGCAATGAATTAATCGGGCCCGCGAGCGCGCCGAGCTGCCAGCACGCGAAGTAAGCGATGACGTATTCCACGCTGTTCGGTAACAAGAGGCTCACTACGTCGCCTTTATGAATGCCGTTCGCAGCGAGCATGCCGGCGGTGCGTATTACTGCGGCTTCAAACTCTTCGTAAGTGAACTGGCGTTTATCGGCTTCCGAGAAAAGGAACGGCTTGTCAGGCGTCGCGTTGACGCGCTGTTGCAGTAGTTCGGGGATACTTTGCGGGTCAGAAGTCATGGTCGTCTATTAAGCCACAGATGAACGCGGATTAACACAGATCAGATGGCATGATATATTCCACGCCTCTATGAAAATTTATTGCAATTTTATCGGTGGCAAATGGTGCCTATCCACCTCCACACGCACTGCCCAAAACATCAACCCGGCGAACACTGACGACGTCCTTGGCACCATTCACCACGCCACTCGGGACGAAGCTCGCGCGGCCGTTGAAGCTGCCGCAAACGCCTTTCCTGGCTGGCGCGCGACTCCGGCCCCGGTGCGCGGTCGTATCGTTGCAAAGGCGGCCCGGTTGATGGAAGAGAACAAAGAGGAGCTGGCGCAACTGCTCACGCAGGAGGAAGGCAAGACGATCGCAGAGTCACGAGGCGAACTGCAACGCGCGATCAACGTCGCCGAGTTTTGCGCTGGCGAATCGCGACGAATGAACGGCGAAACGATCCCCTCGGAGTTGCCACTGAACTTTGCTTACACGATCAAACAGCCGCTCGGTGTTGTGGCTTGTGTGACGCCGTGGAACTTCCCTGTCGCGATTCCGGTTTGGAAAATCGCGCCTGCTCTAGTCGCTGGAAACACGGTTGTATTTAAGCCCGCATCGGTCACACCTGCGACTGCGGTTCGCATCACAACAATCTTCGAGGCTGCGGGAATACCGCCCGGAGTATTGAACCTCGTGATCGGATCCGGCTCGGAAGCCGGCGACGAGATCATCAATCACCCGGCCGTCAAAGCAATCTCATTCACCGGTTCGAATGGAGTCGGGATTCGGCTTTACGAACAGGCGTCACGACGCGGCGCGAAAGTGCAGTGTGAGATGGGCGGGAAGAACCCGGTCGTGATTTTGGAAGATGCAGACATGGACCTCGCCGTCGAATCGACCGCGCAGGGCGCGTTTGGATCTTCAGGACAACGATGCACCGCGACGAGTCGCGCTGTAGTGGTGGACCAGGTGGCGGACGAGTTTGTCGAGCGTCTGGCGAAGCGAGCGGAGTCGATGCGTCTCGGTCCTGGATCCGATGAGGCCACGGAGATGGGACCGAGTGTTGATGAGAGCCAGTTCAACACAGTTCTCAAATACATCGACATCGGTCGCGAAGACGGCGCCACGCTCGTTTGCGGCGGCTCGCGTGCCACAGGCGACGGGCTCGACAAGGGTTATTTCGTGCGTCCAACAGTTTTCGATCGCGTCACGCCCGACATGCGCATCGCACGCGAAGAGATCTTTGGACCAGTGCTGTCCGTTTTGCGCGTGAAGAATTTTGAAGAGGCGATGGAGGTTGCGAACGATTCCGAGTACGGCTTGTCGTCGTCGATCTTCAGCAACGATGCGTCGCGCATCTTTCGCTTCGTCGACGAGATCGAAACCGGCATGACGCACATCAACTCGCCAACCACCGGCGGCGAAGCGCACATCCCGTTCGGCGGCAGCAAAGGCACCGGCATCGGCGACCGCGAACAAGGCTCAACCGCGCTCGATTTCTACACCGAGTTGAAAGTGGTCTACGTCGACTACACCGGCCGCAAGCGCGAGGGAAATCTCTATTGATGATTAACACAAGAAGTCTTTTTGTGCTTTTTGTGCTCTTTTGTGGCTTACAAACCTTTGAGGCCAAGGCACAATCGAATCGGAGTGTGTATACGTCACTCGAGGAGAAGCAGTGTCGTGTTCTCAAATCCGCAATGGCGGGCGACGACGGTTATGAGGGACGCTGCCGTGGTGTCGCCGGGTATAGCTTGCTGCTGAGTGAAGGAGACTTGCGTCAGAACATAACCGTCATAACACCGCAGGGCGCGAAGCATTCCCTCGACCTCTGGGACGTGATCAGCGGCGGCTTTTCGAGCGTCGGCCCAAAAGCCGAATGGCGCCTGGCAAAGCAGAAACCCACGGCCCTAATCATCCGCTACAACGCCAGCGAAGATCCCGACAAACCAGACAAGCTGACCTCGTACCTCGCCGTAACAAAAATCACGGCAACCGAAATCTGCGTAACCGATAAAATTCCACCCGGCGCCACAGCAAACGAGGACGCCCGTCGCGCCGCCGACGAATCTGCGAACAAGCCATGCTTTAAACGACAGTAGCAATCCACAGATTACACAGAAAACACCTATGAAAACGCTCATCAAGAATGGCCGCATCGTGACTGCGGTCGATGATTACAAGGCCGATGTTCTGATCGAGAATGAACGCGTCTCCGTTATCGGGGCGAAGCTCGATATGGAGGCGGACCACATAATTGATGCCGCGGGAAAGCTCGTGATTCCCGGTGGGATTGATCCGCATACGCATATGGAGTTGCCTTTCGGTGGGACCGAATCGTCAGATGATTTTCGCACCGGAACGATCGCTGCCGCGCATGGTGGCACGACGAGCATCATCGATTTCGCTGTGCAGTACAAAGGCCAGTCGCTGATTGAAGGGATCGATAACTGGCACAAGAAGGCTGAAGGGAAAGCGGCAATCGATTATGGCTTTCATTTGATCACTACCGAGCTCGAAGACAAACAGATCGAGGAGCTCTACACGGCCATGGACGAAGGCGTGACGAGCTTCAAGATGTTCATGGCCTACCCGGGCGTGTTCCTGGTTGACGATGCCACGATCTTTCGCGCGATGTCTGCCGCCGGTCAACGTGGTGGTCTCATCTGCATGCACGCTGAAAACGGAATCGTTATCAACGAGATCATCAAGCGCGCTTTAGAGAAGGGACACACCGCGCCCAAGTATCATGCACTGACACGCCCGACCGTCGCCGAAGCTGAAGGCGTGCATCGCGCGATCGCGATTGCCGAGATGGCGGAGTCACCCGTGTACATCGTTCACCTCTCCTGCGCGGACGCGCTCAACCAGGTTCGTCAGGCGCGCGATCGCGGCATTCCCGCGTTCGCTGAGACGTGCCCGCAGTATCTGTTCCTTTCCATCGACAACTACGACGAACCCGGATTCGACGGCGCCAAGTACGTCATGACACCGCCGCTGCGCGAGAAATCGAACCAGGCCGAGCTCTGGAAAGGTCTGAAGATGGACGATCTGCAAGTCATCTCAACCGACCACTGCCCATTCTGCATGAAAGAACAAAAGGAGCTCGGTCGCGACGACTTCACGAAGATCCCCAACGGCGCGCCGGGTGTCGAGAACCGCGTGCCCCTGATTTACAACGGTGGTGTTGTCGAGAATCGAATCGGCTTGAATCGATTCGTCGAGCTAACCTCAACCGCCGCAGCAAAGATGTTTGGCCTGTTTCCGAAGAAAGGCACGATCGCCGTGGGCTCTGATGCCGATATCGTGATCTTCGATCCGGAAAAGGAACAGACGTTGAGCGTGAAAACACAACACATGAACTGTGATTACAACGCTTACGAAGGAAAGAAGATCAAAGGCGTCGTTGAGACAGTGCTCTCACGCGGCAAGGTCGTGGTCGAACAAGAAGAATTCAAAGGCAAAGCCGGTCAAGGAGAGTTTTTGAAGCGTGGCACGTGCGTGAATATCTAACTACAGACAAACAATATGACAACTGAATCCCCCGCCGCCGCACAGCGCGATTTCGTGGAACTGCAAACCGACGTCTCACATAGTCCACTCTGGAATCGCGATCTCGCACCAACCACAATCAAAGAGCGAACCTGGTCCACCTGGAACATTGCTGCGCTCTGGATCGGCATGAGCGTCGTCATCACCACTTACACACTCGCCGGCGGTTTCATCGAGGCGGGCATGAACTGGTGGCAGGCGATGATCACGATTCTGCTGGGTAACACGATCGTGCTCATTCCGATGATTCTCAACGCGCATGCCGGAACGAAGTATGGCGTGTCGTTTCCCGTGCTCAGCCGCGCTGCGTTTGGCACAAAGGGAGCGAATGTGCCCGCAATGCTGCGCGCAATCGTGGCCTGCGGTTGGTTTGGTATTCAGACGTGGATTGGCGGCACGGCGATCGATGCGCTGTTTGGCGTGATGTTCCCCGCATGGAACTCTCTTTCAACAACGTTCCTCGAAGTCGCCTTGCACACATGGATCGCATTCTTTCTGTTCTGGGCCATTCAGGTGTTCATCATTTTGAAAGGCGTCGAAGGGATCAAATATCTCGAGACGTGGTCCGCGCCCCTGCTGCTCGGCGGAGGTTTGATTTTACTTATCTGGGCTGCGTGGCGGGCGGGCGGATTGGGCCACGTGTTGACTCAGTCGGCAGCGCTGCAAAAGCAGCACGGCGAGTTCTGGCGCATCTTTCCGGGAGCATTGACTGCCTCAGTTGGTTATTGGGCCACTCTGAGTTTGAACATTCCCGACTTCACTCGTTACGCGCGTTCGCAAAAATCTCAGATGATGGGCCAGGCATTGGGCCTGCCTCTCACGATGACCGCGTTCGCTTTCATCGGCGTCGCCGTCACCAGTGCGACACTCTTAATCTACGGAGTGGCGATTCCTAATCCAGTGGATTTGATGGCTCGTTTCGACAGTGTGCTGATCATACTGTTCGCGACGGCCGTCATCTTCGCGGCACAACTCACGACCAACATGGCGGCGAATGTCGTCTCGCCTTCAAACGATTTTTCAAATCTGAATCCCAGGCTGATTTCTTACGTGACAGGCGGTCTGATTACCGCTGTGATCGGCATCCTGATGATGCCGTGGAAATTAATGGCTTCGATGGGGGCTTACATCTTTACCTGGTTGATCGGCTACTCGGGTTTGATGGGAGCAATTGCAGGGATTCTGATCTGTGACTACTGGGTGATCAGGAAACAGCGTTTGGATCTGGCAGGTCTCTTTAAGACGAACGGACCCTACACGTACAGCAACGGCTTCAACTGGCGAGCCATCGTTGCGCTTACGATTGCGATCCTTCCGGTAGTCCCCGGTTTTATCCGCGCCGCCTCCACGCCGGGCGGTCGGGTTGCCGATCCAAACTTTTTCGACAGCCTGTACACTTATGCATGGTTTGTTACTTTTGCCCTTGGATTCGGCATATACTACGTTTTGATGAGGACCGCGAAGGGAGACTCACTTAATGCCACGCACGGTTAAATGCGCCCTGATACAGTGTTCCAATGCAGCTTCCACCGATTTGCCAATCGACGAGATCAAGCGGCTGAACATCGAGAAGCACCTGACCTTTATCGATCAGGCCGCGGAGCAGGGCGTGCAGATAGTCTGCATGCAGGAGATCTTTACGACTCCTTACTTCTGCGCCGAACAACAGACGCGCTGGTATGAAGCGGTGGAGCGCATCCCGGATGGTCCAACCGTGCGCTTGATGCAGGAAGTCGCGAAAGAACACGGCATGGTCATCATCGTGCCGATCTATGAAGAAGAGCTCACCGGCATCTATTACAACACTGCCGCGGTGATTGACGCTGACGGCAAGTATCTCGGCAAGTATCGCAAGAATCACATTCCTCACGTGAATCCGGGATTCTGGGAGAAGTTTTACTTCCGGCCCGGCAATCTCGGCTATCCGTGTTTCGACACGGCTTTCGCGCGCATCGGAGTTTACATTTGCTACGATCGTCACTTCCCTGAGGGCGCGCGCGCACTTGGGTTGAACGGCGCGGAGATCGTTTTCAATCCTTCAGCAACAGTGGCGGGGCTTTCCGAGTACCTCTGGCGCCTTGAACAGCCGGCGCACGCCGTTGCAAACGGTTACTTCATCGGCGCGATCAATCGCGTCGGTCACGAGCAGCCATGGGACATCGGCGAGTTCTATGGGCAGAGCTATTTCTGTGATCCGCGTGGGCAGTTTGTCGCGGAAGCGCCGCGCGACAAGGACGCGCTTGTAGTGGCCGATCTGGATCTCGACAAGATTCGCGAAGTACGTAACACGTGGCAATTCTTCCGCGACCGCCGGCCAGACACGTACGGCGCCCTCGTCGCAGACTGAATCCGTCGTTAAGGGAGTTCTATTTATGGATCTATCCATCACCGTCAACGGCATGAAGTTCCCAAATCCGTTCCTGCTCGGCTCGGGGCCGCCAGGAACGAATGCGCGCGTGCTCGCGAAGTCGTACGACGCGGGTTGGGGCGGCGCTGTTGCGAAGACTGTCAGCCTCGAATCGGCGAAGGTGGTGAACGTTGTTCCGCGTTACGGAAAACTGCGCTCGAGATCGACGGGAGAAGTGATCGGCTTCGAGAACATCGAGTTGATCTCGGATCGACCGATTGACGTCTGGCTCGACGAGTTTCGTCAGATCAAGAAAGAGTATCCCAACAACATCCTCATCGCCTCGATCATGGAGGAGTATGAGAAGAGTCGGTGGCAGGAATTGGTGCGCATGGTCCAGGACACCGGTGTTGATGGATTCGAGCTCAACTTCTCCTGCCCGCATGGTATGACCGAACGCAAGATGGGCTCGGAGATGGGCGAACATCCCGATCTCACCGAGGAAGTAACGAGCTGGGTAACGGAAGTATCGAAGATTCCCGTATGGGCCAAGATGACGCCAAACATTACCAACATCCGCGAACCGGCGGCCGCGGCAATAGCCGGTGGCGCAGTTGGGATCTCGGCGATTAATACAATCCTGTCAGTGATTGGCGTCGACCTCGATACGTTGAGACCGATGCCGACGGTTGAAGGCCACTGCGTTCCCGGCGGATATTCGGCGCAGGCTGTTAGGCCGATTGCATTGCGCATGGTCAGTCAACTTGCGTTGGCGATTCCGGAAGACGTTTCGATCAGCGGCATCGGTGGCATCGAGAACTCGCACGACGCGCTCGAGTTCATGTTGCTGGGCTCTTCCACAGTCCAGATCTGCACGGGTGTAATGTTGCAGGGCGTGAAGATGATCGACGAGTTGAAAGAAGGCGTGGAGAAGTTCATGGTCGATAAGGGCTTCTCTTCCGTTCAGGAAATCGTCGGCAAGAGCCTGCCTTACTTCTCGACCCACATGGACCTCGTGCAGCGGATGAAAGCCGCCAAGCGCTCGAAGGCCGGCGAAGCAAGCCGAGATAACGAGTGGGCGCAGAAAGACATCACCGAAAAGACCGCCGAGCTCACATCAAATTAAGCCACAGATTAACGCAGATCTGTGAAAATCGATTTACACAGATCTGCGTTTATCTGTGGCTAAAATTCAGTTATTACCGGAGCGTGGTCCGAGGGTTTTTCCCACGTGCGGGGCGCGAGATCGATCCAGGTGCGGAGGTTTCGCGAGATGAGTGGCTCGGTGATCCACATGTGATCGATGCGCAGGCCGAGGTTGCGACGGAAGGCACCCGCGCGGTAATCCCACCACGTGAAATGCCCGCCCGTCTCTGTGTGCAGTCGAAACGCGTCGGTGAATCCCCAATCCTTTATACGTTGCAAGGTGGCGTGCTCCTGCTCGCTGAACATGATCCGTCCCTGCCACAGCCGGACGTCATGCACGTCGCGATCTTCGGGCGCAACATTGAAGTCACCACACAACAACACCGGCGTCGCGGGATTGTAGTTCGCGTCAAAGAACTCGCGCAGCCGCTCCATCCACGCAAGCTTGAATGCATACTTCTCCGAACCGACCGCCTGCCCGTTGGGAATGTAGACGTTGACGATGTCGATGCCGTTGACGTTGGTGGCGATCAATCGAGACTGCGCAGATTCGTCGTCGCCGGGATATCCCCGATGTCGTGTCTCGCATGTGTCACGCGTGAGGATCGCGACGCCGTTGTACGTTGGCTGTCCAAACAGTTGGCAGTGATAACCACGCGCCTTGAAATCCAAGGTGGGAAACTTGTCGTCCGTGATTTTTGTTTCCTGCATGCACAGAACGTCAGGCTTGACGTCGTCAAGCCAGCGCATGACGTTCGGCATCCGCACGAGGATTGAGTTTACGTTCCAGGTTGCGACTAGCATTAGACCGATACTAAAAGCCCGCCAATCAAGGCGCCGCGGCGAGCGATGTCGTCAGCCTCAATGTGCTCGTGTATCGCGTGAGCGCCGTCGCCGCTGATCCCCAGTCCATCCAGAACCGGAATGCCCATGGCCGCGACGAAGTTTCCATCGGACGCGCCGCCAACCTGTGCTTCGCCGAGTTCGAAGTCAAGCTGCGCAGCGATTGCGCGGGCCTTTTCAAAGAGTTCGATCACGGCAGGGGTGCGCTCCAACGGCGGACGATTGATGCCACCCGACACGAAGACTTTTGTTCGTTCGTCAATCGGTTTCAGGTTCGACAGAATTCGCTCAATCTCCAGCAACTCAGCTTCAGTGGAAAAGCGCACGTCGATCTCGCCCTGGGCTTCCGCCGCGACAACATTCGAGCGGGTTCCTCCCTGGACCACACCGACGTTCAATGTGATTCCCGATCCCGAAAGATTTATGGCGTGTAGTTGCTCCGTCTGTCGCGCCAGCTCGAGTATTGCGCTGGCCCCCTTCTCAGGCTCGAGCCCTGCATGCGCAGCTCGTCCTTCGACTTTTATCGCGAAGATGCCGGTTCCCTTTCGGCCTGTCTTTACGCGCCCACCTGGCGCCGGCGGCTCCATCACAAAGGCATAGCGCGTGGCTTCTTTTGATCCAGCGACGCGTTCCAGCAGAGGCCAGCCGGATAAACTTCCGACCTCCTCATCACACGTCAACACCAGCGACACTCCAAACGACGGCGCTACATTCAACTCGTCCAGCGTGCGCAACACTTCAATCGCGAGCGCGCAATTCGCCTTCATGTCAAAGATTCCCGGACCGTAAATCCTGCCGTTGTCACGACGCCACGGACGTTCGCTCAGCGTACCGCGTGCGTGAACAGTGTCCGTATGGCCCACGATTAGAATTTGTTTCGCAGCATTCTGCTTTTGAAACGCACGGATAACGAGGTGTTGTCCGAACTCAGGAGCATCGACACGTTCGATCGCATCGACGCACTTCAGCCGGCCCGCGGACTGGACCAGCAAATCAATGACTGCACGGCTTCCTTCCTCATCGCCAGAAGGAGACTCAACTTCAACCAAAGCCTGTATAAACGCCTCAACCTCAGCTTGCCTCGACTGCAAAGCAGCAAAGATCTGGCGCGGAATCGAATCGTCACTCATTTGATCGTCTCTTTGCGTACGGTCAACGCCTCGATACGTGGCAGGTTAACAGCGAACCCGATTCCGGGTGAATGGGGCGGCGTGATCGTGCCGCGCGCGCTGACTGTCACGGGTGGGTCGATGATGTCTTCTTCCCAGTAACGCGCGCTCGCCGAAACGTCACCGGGCAGCGTGAACCCGGCGAGCGTCGACATGGCGATGTTGTGCGCGCGCCCAATTCCCGCTTCGAGCATGCCGCCGCACCACACCGGAATCTCGTTGTCGCGGGCCACCTGCTCGAGTCTCTTTGCTTCCAAGTGGCCGCCGACGCGGCCGAGTTTGACGTTGATTATCTGGCACGACCCGAGCGCGATGGCGTGAGCGGCGTCTTCAGCCGAGCGGATCGACTCGTCCAAACAAACAGGAGTATTGATCTGTCTCTGGAGTGCCGCGTGATCGAAGATGTCGTCATGCGAAAGTGGCTGCTCGAGCATCATGAGGTTAAAACGGCCCAGTTGCTGAAACAACGAGACGTCGGAAAGTTTGTAAGCTGAATTAGCATCGCCCATCAGGCGTATGTCGGGAAACTCTTTCCGCACGCGCTCGATAATCTCGAGGTCCCAACCGGGTTTGATCTTGATCTTGATGCGCTGGTAACCGGCGTCAACCTCTTTGCGAATCTTCTCGATAAGCATCTCGGGAGTGTCCTGTATACCGATGGAAACGCCGCACGCGATCTGAGGACGCGTTCCGCCGAGTTGTTTCCATAACGGAACGCCGGCACGCTTCGCTTCGAGGTCCCAACAGGCAGTTTCTATTGTGGCTTTCGCCATGCGATGACCGCGCACCGGTCTCATCAATGCGAACACGTGCGCGGCCTTTGCGACCTCTTTGCCCAGCACCATGGGCGCGAGAAACTCACTCAACGTAGCCCAGGCGGTGTCTGTCCATTCGTCGCTGTAGAACGGTCCCTCGCCGGCAACGCACTCGCCCCAACCTTCGGCCCCGTCCGCATCAGTCACGCGCGCCAGGACAATGCGTCGCTCAGTAGTTCGACCGAAGCTTGTTTCGAAGAAGTGGACGAGAGGCAGGCGGATTTCGCGCAGTTCAATCGACTTGATAATCACAAGTAAGAAGGTGTTCCTCCGTGAGAGGCATTATGCCTGTCTGTGCGTCGCTTGTCAGCAGTGCGCGCGATGGTCTTGACCCTCCTGATTCGACAGAACCGAGCGCGGCAGCGCCGGTTTCAGACTGTTTTCAATCGCGTCCTAACCAAAATTTGCCCCGGCGCTACCGCGCTCGGCTCCGAGCTTGACCCGACCCCATAGAACTGATAAAAGGCAGGCTTATTTTTCCTACCGGCCTCAGTGTAATCCTCCGGTAATCCTCATCAATTAACGTTCGGATTGTGTGTTTTATTTTCAGGATTCTCGAAAGGACTTTTTATGCGTACTCTTGCCCCTCTCAAATCTCTAAGACTGCTGATCGTTATCGTTGCACTCACAGTCGCTTTCTTACTCTTCAACGTTGCGTCACGCCGGAATGTGGCGTCGATGGCTCCAGCACCAATACCGGGTTCAAGCTCAACGATATTTATAAACGAAGTTCACTACGATAACACCGGCACTGACGCGGGAGAGTTTATTGAAGTTGCCGGACCGGCAGGCACAGATCTCACGGGCTGGCGAATCGAACTCTACAACGGAGCGGGAGGGGCACGCTACGACAACGACGCGTTGACCGGGACCATCCCGTCGCAGCAGGGCGGATATGGCACGGTCTCCATTTCCTACGCCGTTAACGGCATACAGAATGGCAATCCAGACGGAATCGCCTTAGTCAATCCATCGAACGTGGTGGTCCAATTCCTGTGCTACGGCGGTACA
>JAICQI010000283.1 GCA_025937955.1 Pyrinomonadaceae bacterium | reverse complement strand
CCGCCCCTACAGTTAGTTCGCTTTTACTTTCATCTCCTCTACTGCCTTGCGAAAGTCTGCGATCGTTGTGAGTGGTCCATGAACGGGTATCGTCGCCTCGACTGCCAGTTTCTTTGAGTCAATCCAATTCAGAAAATGGACCGAAGTGTCGTTCGCGATGGGAGCGTCGCCGTTTGCCGGACGATTAAGTAGATCGCCCTGAAAGATCCACTTTTGATCGGGAAAGTATGCGACGAGCATCTGTTCCGCATGCGGTCCTTTGCCGATGTCATAAATCTCAACAGTCGTGGTTCCGTCCGTGAGCACGCGCTTGCCGTTTTGAAGCGGTTCGAACTTTGGTTCGCGAGGCTTGCGAGTGAGCGTGTCTGGATCAGCGCTGAAACGCACCGCACTCACCTTCTTGAAGAACGCTTCTTCACTCGGAGCAATTATCAAGGTCGCACCTTCAGCCATGTACGTGCGAATGCCGCCTGCGTGGTCGTCGTGATGGTGCGTGACGGCGACGTACTTGATCGGCTTATTGGGAATCGTCTTCTTGATCTGCTCGATCGCTTGCAGCGAGACGCGTTCGTTTCCGGGCGTCTCCATCACGAAGATGTAGTCGTTAAAGTCGACAAACAGCACGTTATAACCGCCGGCGCTGGTCGTGTAGATCTTGTCTGCGTGCTTAGTCACGGGAGTTGGTGTTGGAAAGGTGACCGCGCGCAGCCCTTCGGGCAGCTTGAAACGCTCAGGCGCGAGCTCGAGATTGAAGGCAACGTCTGCAAGTCCGAAGTCATTAGTTATATCGCCGTTCAAAGCATTCACGCGACGAGCGGGAACGATGTATTTGCCGACTTTGCGCTGTCCGGTAAACCGCGTCTCGAAAAGCGAGTCGCCTGAGAAGCTGTCCGTTACCAGCGTCTCGAATTTTGAGAGCAGGCCCGTTTGCTGATCGATGTAAAGCGTGAGACGAGCGCCGTCATTAGTGACGTAGTCGACGACTTCATGAGGTCGTCTTTCGTAGTCAGCTTTGCCTACGTAGCGCAGCGACTGTGCTCGTTCGAGGACATTCAAGAGCACGAGCTGCGGCAGCCAACGAGTATTCGCTTTGAAGATAGCCGGCGTGATTGCGCCTGGCGGGTTTGACGTTTTGCGAATCAGGTCGAAACCAGTCCGGTTGCCGGAATCGACTACGAAGCCGTTGTTCCAGTTGAATCCACCGGGGTATTGACCTTTTTGTACTTGTCGCGCCCTTGAGTTTTTCAGGTCGATCACGATTTCGGCGGTGTACGGGGTACGATCCATGTCTCCCGGGCGACGGCTCTGATTGCGATGGACTGACTCGCCGGTTATCCGCAACGAGACGTTGCCGATCGCGTTCAGTTCTTCCATGCCGCCGTAAGCCGCGACGGAGCGGTCCAAAACTGCCTTTGCTTTTGCAAACGATTCGGTGGTTAGACTCTGCGGAAGTGCGCTAGACACAACAATTAAGAGCATGGCCACTATGCCGATAGACTTCGTCATAACCTTCCTCCTATACGGATTTTGGATTTTTACGATTTTCGGGATTCGACTGTAGGCGCGTGCAAATGTGAAACGCCGCCGAGCCGCATATTGTTGCGACCAGTTTTAGACCGCGGCGGATCGCACCTGCCATGAGGACCTAAACCCCAAAACCTCGAAAAAACCTAGTGAAATGCTGGATTTGTTGAAGACTTTGCCGCTTGAGTGTGATATATGAGTGTCCTGACTGCTTTTTAAATCTAGTTCTCGTTGGAGGTGCTACACCAGAATGGCGACAAAAGCCGCAACAGGCAAGAAGCGCATGACCCAATCGGAAGTTATCAACCACTTCTCTGAAAAGACAGGAATGAAGCGAGCCCAGGTGAAGGAGTTCTTCGAGGAGATGTACAGCCTCGCAGCGCGCGAAGTGAAAGCAAACGGTGAGTTTGTTCTCCCAGGATTCGGAAAACTCGTTAAATCCGAGCGAAAAGCACGAGAAGGCCGGAACCCGGCGACCGGCGAAACCATTCAGATTCCAGCCAAGACCACGTTGAAGTTCCGCGTTGGCAAAGCAATGAAAGATACCGTGCTACCAAAAAAGTGAACTTACAGCACTATTATTTTTCAGCATCGGCGCCGCCCTTACTACCTCAAGCAAATGGGCGGCGCCTTTGTCCGTAGCGGCAAATCGTTAAAAGAGCGATTTTCTCGAATTAGCGAGTAGGAAAAGAAAAGTCTGGACGAGCGTTCGGTCGTCCAGTATAATCTCACGTTTCGCTGAACACCCCTGCGGCAAATACTTATAGCCCATCTTTGTTTTTGGGGTTTTACCCTGAATGCGAAGTCTTGCCGTGTGGTGGGAGGCTGCATCCAAGGGGGTAGTCGGAGCATCTATAGTTCATACATTGGAAACGGGATAACTTAATTTGGAGGAGTAGAGGCAATCGTGACTTTTGATACACACCTTCCGCTAAATGAGCGGATTATGAGAATCGATCACATTCAGGCGCGTCGTTATTCGAAGCTGAACGGCCTGGCACTTGAGATTGCTAC
The DNA here is from genome assembly GCA_025937955.1 of Pyrinomonadaceae bacterium. Lineage (GTDB taxonomy): Bacteria > Acidobacteriota > Blastocatellia > Pyrinomonadales > Pyrinomonadaceae > PSRF01. The sequence goes on along the minus strand of JAICQI010000283.1, from coordinate 4,822 downwards.
AGAGGGCATCATTCGACATTTGAAAGCGTGCGACCGAATGGACGTAAATCCGGAAACTTCGGCAGTGCGCGAAATTATCGACGATGCGCTCAACGGCCGTCGAGTGTTCGCGGAAACCAAAGAACAAATCCGCGCCGCTTAAGCACAATCTCTCGTTGTTTACTCAAAGAGGTCGCCCCCCCGGGCGATCTCTTTTTGTTTGTTCTTCTTTCCAAAATAAAGGCGCAAAAAAGATTCTCTTGCATTTTTGTGGCTGAAGCTTGACGTGCTAACATGCGTGCCTAATTGAAATGTGCCCCTGTAGCTCAGCGGATAGAGCATCTGCCTTGTTGGAGCCTTAATGGGGAAATGCGGTCGGAACCCATTGAGTGGACGACCCTGTATGCGGGGACGCCCTGAGAGCCTCCGGTACTTCGATCTGTTTGGTCCAAGTAACAAGCCGTGAGGATTGGGTAATCCGCAGGAAACCTCTCGCGAATTCGAGCAGGGATCCTCAGAGACTATACGGGTCGGGACTGTGATGTCCAAGATATAGTCCAGCCAGCAACCCCAGCTTTGACGGGCGGTCAGGGAAAGCCTGATGCTGGAAGCTAAGCAGAGGGCCGCAGGTTCGAGTCCTGCCGGGGGCATTACGCACAACCAAATATGGCGGCTATAGTTCAGTAGGTTAGAACGCTTGATTGTGGATCAAGAGGTCGTCGGTTCGAGCCCGACTAGCCGCCCCACAAACCTCATGAAAATCACGCCGTGTCTTCTCGTCACTGCACTACTCCTTTGTTGGATAGCAGTTCCAGTTTCAGCACAGACCGCGGATAAAAAACCTCAGCCCAAAACCGAAGACACTAAATCAACCGACCCGGATCCAGCGGAAGTCCAGCGACGCGCTTTCGCTATCTCAATGATCACTTCGCTGGCCGACGAAGCGCGCAGCTACAACGATCTCGCTGTTCGTCCTCGCGTATTGGCGCGTGCCGCTGACACACTTTGGAATTCCGATCGCGACGCGGCGCTGGTCCTATTCCGCCGAGCCTGGGAGGCGGCGGAAAAGGGAGATGCCCAGGAAGTGACTATCAAGACTAAAGATACTCCTCCCATGGTAATCGGACTGAGGCGCATTTCAGGGCGCGATTTACGCTTCGAAGTGTTGTCACTAATAGCACGACACGACAAAGCGCTCGCTGATGAGCTTCTCGGTAAACTCGAAGAGGCCAGCAAGCGTGAATCGGAGACAACCAAACCTGATTCGGGGTCGCGTAGTAATGATGGCTGGTTCACTTCGGAAGCTGAAACCAAAAGACTGCAACTGGCGCGGAAGCTGCTCGAAGACGGACAGGTTGAGCGCGCACTTCAATTTGCTGAGCCACTCCTGAACCAGGTGAGTTCAAACTCCATCGCTTTCCTGAGCGCTTTGAGAACTAAAAGACAGCAGGTAGCAGACGATCGGTACGCTGTCATGCTCACGCGCGCCGAACTGGATCCTTCGTCTGACGCAAACACAGTGTCGGGTTTATCGTCTTACGCCTTCACGCCCGGTATGTACGTCACCTTCTCCACTGTTGGTGGTGCTCGTTGGACTCAACCGGAAGAAACTGTTGCACCTCCGGATTTGTCCCCTGCGCTTCGCAATAAGTTCCTGCGCGTTGCAGGCAGCATCCTGCTCCGGCCGCTGCCTCCTCCCGATCAGGATTTCACGTCGTCGGGACGCACCGGCAAGTACATGGTGCTGAAACGGCTACTCCCGATCTTCGAACAATACGCACCCGATATTGCGTCCGGACTGCGGCCACAGTTGACGCTCTTGTCCAATGATCCGGCAAACAAAGTCTTGCCTGAGGACCACCCATTAATGAACCAGGGAGTGCGCCAGGAGACCCCTGGTGAACGGTTAGACAAATTACAGGATCGGCTGGACCGCGCGCGGAATACTCGGGAACGCGACACCATTCTTAGTGACATGGCCTTAACGCTTGCGGATCAAGGTAATGCTCAAGCACAGGATCTCGCGGACAAAATCGACGACGCCGCACGCCGTATTCAAGTGCGCCAGCATGTTGACCTTACCCTAGTCCAACTAACGATCCGAAAAAAGGACGCACGCGAAGCGGCGCGGCTCGCTCGAACCGGTCAACTGAGTCACACCCAACGGTCATGGGCCTATATTCAAGTGGCTCGCCTGCTGATGGATTCACAGCGCCAACAGGCTTTCGAATTTCTCGAACAGGCCGCAGATGAAGCACGACGTGTCGAAGGCGATGGTCCCGAGCGCAGCTTCCTGCTGACTGGCGTGGCAAGGCAGTTCATAGCGACCGATACTGCTCGGGCGTGGGAGATCATGGGCGAGGTTGTGAAGTTCGTGAACGTTGCGCAGGGGTACAACGTCGAACTCGCTCGACTGAGTTTCGCCATGTTTACAGGAGCCGGATTCAGGCATGCGAATATCGGAGGCGAGGAGTTCGGGCTTTCCGGCATGTTTCCGTTGCTCGCAAAGAACGACTTCCATCGCTCTGTGGACCTTGCGAAGAGCTTCAAGAACGAAGCGGCGCGGGCCACTGCCACCTTGGCAATAGCCCGCTCCGTACTGGAGAATAAATAAGACTCAAAAGTCGGACTTAAGGAGAGGTTGTGTAAATGCCTGAAGAGCAAAGAGTAGCGAATAATTCTCAGACCTATGTGGCTGATGCAGATACTTTTCAATTTGAGACCTTGCAGCAGGAAAATGGGCAGGCGACGGTGATCCGTTTTCGGCTCGAAGATCCTCGCTACCACGCCGGCGATGTGCTCGTGGTGCTAAGCGGCAGCGAGATCCACTTCCACGGAATGATTGGACAGCTTTCAGATGGATGGGCGGTAGCTAGTGATCATCGTGGATCATTACTAGCCGCAACGGTGCAATAAAGGATTAGCCGCAAAAAAGCACAAAAGGCACAAAACAGTTTTCAGAACCATTTTGTGCCTTTTGTGCTTTTTTCCGGCTTATCTCACGTAGCCTGAAGGATAGGAAACACGGACGCCGGGAGTTGAAGAGCGTACTTCGATCCGGTGGAAGCCTTTGTTCAGGTGAGTCGACAGAAATGTCAGCGCCGCCTGTTTCTGAAGCGAGATATCCAGCTCGCGAATGAAAGGGTCAAAACTCACCGGCGCGCCCGTGCCCTGGAAGAAAGCCAGCCCACCTGTCTCATTCGACAAACGCAACAGCGAGCTCTGAGCATTGCCCGCGAGCGAGGGATTAGCCGCCGCCGCGGCCGTCGGTGCGTAGAACCCGTAAATCGCGACGCTGCGGCGCTGCGATTCATTCACCGCTCGCTGCAAATCGACGCTCTGAGTCGGCGATGAAGAGTCGAGTCCACGCGAGATATCCAAACCGTCCGAGACGAGCAGGATCGCCCTGCGACCAAGAGGCTGTGAGTCGAATCTCTTCAACGCCTCGATCACTTCAACATAGGGATTATAAGGACCGGAATTGGCAAAACCGGACGGTGGCCGCAGCGCTTTCGCCGCCTTTTCGAGATCGTTGGTGAATCTTTGTTTAACTTGCAGAGAGCCCGTTCGCAAGTACCCCACCATAACGCGCGAACCCTTCGGCAGATTCCTGATGAAATTAGCGAGAGACTTGATTTCATTTCCGACTGAAGGAAGATCTTCCTGAATCAGAACCGCAAGCGTGATGGGTGAGTTGGTACCGATGCCTCTGATCGAGATAATCGTTTGCGGCTCGCCATCTTCACTGATTGTCAGATCGATGTTCTGTAATTCAAGCTCCGTTTCCTCTTTGATCGTGATCGTCACGGGGACAGTTACTGGCTTACCAGGACCGCGTGAGGCGGCATCACCAACGACAGCAGGCGTCTGGCCAAACGCCGACTGAGCAAACAGAGCAAAACTAAGCGCGAGATATAGCCGCAGGGCGAACGGGTGGAGTCGTCGGAGCGTCGTCATTGAACCTTCCTTTACGTGGCAGACATTATACGTCTAAGATCTCAAACCTAGTATCGGAGTGTGATGGTGATGAGTCAGTCCCAAGGCAAACTTTCCGGCAAAGACGCAACTACGGCACGGTTGCTGAAAATCGCCCCCTGGATTGCTGTGCTGGCCGCTTCCCTGCCAGCCCCGCTTGTTTTCCTGGTACTTTTTCTGACTACCACGACCACAGAATCGGCGGCTGTTTATTTATTGCTGGCCGGCCTCTCGTTGACCCTTGGGTTCGCGTTGGGGGTGGTGATTGCTAGCATACTCCTGATTTACCGCAGGAGATGGCTGTCAAAATTACGAGACCGATTAGCATCGGATGGAATCACGGCGAATGAGGTTGCATGGTTCCGTTCGGAATTGACCTCGGCCGAGCGCGCCTCACTGGCAGAAATCGAGCAAAGTAACCCACTTTTGGCCGACGCTTACCTCGAAACACTCGCTAATCGCCTCACGGCGTCGCGGATTGTTTCACGGTCTAAGCGGGAAATGTTGCGGGTGGAAAGGCAAATTAATCGCGCCCGCACGGTGCGGACTGCGGAATCTGAATCGTTACAGCAGGAGCTGGCGGCTGACCACGAAAGATTAAAACACCTGCAATTACAGGCAGCTGACCATTTAGCGAAGGCAAAAACGCGATTGCAGATGATTGAAGCAACGTCGAGACGAAAGCTTACGCAGGGCGAAACGGACCTAATGATGCAGCGTTTGGGAAGCGCCCAGGATCAACTCCCGCTGGTGCTCGAAATCGCCAAGTTGGAACAGCAGGCACTGCTCGAAGCGAACGCTGACGAGAGCCTTTCCCGACCTTAGCCACAAAAAGGCACAAAAGGCACAAAATGAATTATTAAATTTG
>JAICQI010000609.1 GCA_025937955.1 Pyrinomonadaceae bacterium | reverse complement strand
CCAGTACAAATCATCGGCGACCAGGACGGTATGTGGAACAAGACGGCCTGGCAGACAGAAGCGTTCTACAGCAACCCATTGAAGGGATTTACAGCGTTACCATAACGCACGGAGTTTTCTATGAAATTGATCGCATTAGCATTTGCGGTAGTTGTACTTGTTCTTGGATTCTCCAAAATCTCGATTGACTCGGCTGCGCAGGCAGACACAGCCGGCGCGCGCGTGCCGCTCGAGAATTACATCCAGGGTCACGTGACCGGCAACGGCGATTTCATGCGCAAGGCGTTTCACACGGACGCGAAGATCATGGCTTTTCGCGATGGAAAGCTGACGAATCTGACCTCTGAAGAGTTTGCTTCGCGTTTCAACGGCAAGCCGGCGGCGGACGAAGCACAACGCAAGCGCAGGATTGAGAGTGTCGAGATCACCGGCAACGCCGGCGTGGGCAAGATCGTGCTCGAATATCCGACTGTGACCTTTACGGATTACATGTCGCTGTTGAAGATCGGCGACGAGTGGAAGATCGTGAATAAGGTGTTCTACGCCGAGCCAAAGCCGAAATCATGACTCCTGGGCGTGAAATGCTTTGTGGTAACCCCAGGCCACCATCAGCAGCAACAGGCCCAGCACCGCGAAGACGATGATGCGATAGAGTTGCTGTAGTTCTGCGAGATCAACCAGCATCGCTTTCATTATCGTTAACGCAAACAACGCCAGTGCGGCCCAGCGAACGGCGGCGATGCGGCGCATGAAGCCGAGCGCCGCGAGCGCAGCAGCGTAGGCGGCCCAAAGAACAGAGAGCGCCATCTGGCCGAGCCAACGCTGGTGCGCGGCGTCTGCGGGATCCGATAGCGCGCGCCCGGTGAAGAACGTGTGTGTTTCGATCGAGCTGAGGAGCCAGAACGCTACCGCAGCACACAACGCGAGCACCAGCTTAGCCACCGATCCCTCGATTAACTTTCGTTCAGTTGCTCGTTGATAGAGATATACCCCACCAAGGAAACACGCGATAACAATCAGCGACGATAGAAAGTAACGATTAAAAACGGGCGTGAAGCTGGGCCGAACACCGTAAGGAGTGTCCCAGAAAAGAAACTTCCCGAAAGTGAGTGCGAACAGAATAAACGCATGCGCGCGTAATCGTGCAGAACGAGTTTCGAGGCCCGCCCAGAGAATTGCCAGCCCTTCAATTGCCCACGCAATCGTGATCCAGTTTGAACTCAACTGAATCGGAATCGCTATGCTAATAAAAGTAAGAGCCACGACGACGAGGAGCAGAACCTCACGCCGGCTGCCGTCCACGCGTGCCTGCATCAGTTTCGCTGCGAGTCCGTAGAGCAATGTCATGACGATCGCAAATGCGCCCATCCAGGCGTGATGAGTCGCATTAAACAGGTAGTAGATCGTGGCAAAGAAAACAAAAGGATTGACCAGCAGCAACGACGCGTCTTCGCTCGTGGCTGCATCGCGCCGGATCAGTGCTCGAGCGAAATGGGCCAACAGAAAGAGCAGAAAGATCGCGGTTTGAAAAACGAGTACAGCGCTGCGCTTCTCGGGTTGGTAGTTTTCGTTGTACCAGAGCCAGAAGAGTAGTTGTGTGCCGAAGTAAGCGATCGAGCTGAGACCGCGCCAGTGTTTGAGTAACGCGAGCGCGCCGGCGTCGAGCGCCACGATGTAAGCGAAGAACGATCGATACTGATCGCGATCGGAATGCAGCAGCACCGGCGTCAGAAAGCCGCCGACCAAAGCCATCATGGCGATTGCCGGCGCGTTGTAACGAAGAGAGAGCAATCCAGCTTCGGCGATCAAAAGCGCAAGAAAGAAGAATGCCGTTTTCTGTCCGATGAGATTGTAGTAAGCAAACGCTGCGTAGGTTGACAGGTAAAGCAACCCGATACCGCCGGCGGTCAGGATCTGCGCGAAGAAGCGCCAGCCTCGCCGTTGATACCTGTAGCCGGCGAGACACATGGCGATGCCGAATGTGATGCCGATGCCGACGCGGCCGAGCTCTCCGATCCAGCGATTCTCAAACGCGTACTTCAGAAAGAAAGCAGTCGCGAAGAGGATCAGTGCGATGGCGGCCCAGCCGACCCAGCGACGTCCGATTACTGATTCCAGTTGTGCGGCGTTGAGTGAGGCAACCTGTGGTCGAGGCTCGGGGGCAAATTCCGGTTCGAGCGGTGGCGCTTCTTCCCGGCCCGCGAGTGTCGCTTCGATTCGATCCAATCGAGCCTCGAGTCGAGAAAGTCTTCTTCTTGAAGTTAGTGAAATTACGAGGAGGACAATCGGCAGCAGGAGTGCAGTAAGAACCACTGCAACCAGCAACAACACCAGCAACAAATCAAAGACTGAATCCATCAGCGGCGACAATAGCATAAAGCCAGCCGCAGATCTTCGCGGAGGAAACACGGATTAATGTACAATGTCGTCCCTATGCAGCCGCCGCCATATTCATCTCGCGAAGAGGTCGCCAACAGTATCAGTCATGGGCTGGGGCTGTTGCTTGCGCTGGTGGCGCTGCCGATTCTTGTGCTGGCGGCGATCGAAGTTGGCAATGTTCGCTTCCTCGTGGGCGTGAGCGTGTTTGGCGGAACGATGGTGCTGCTCTATCTCGCGTCGACGCTTTATCACTCGATTAGTCACGAAACAGCGAAGCAACTGTTTCGCGTCTTCGATCACACTGCTATCTTCCTATTGATTGCCGGCAGTTACACGCCGTTCTCTCTGGGCGTGTTGCATGGTCCATGGGGATGGTCGATGCTGGCGATTGTTTGGACGCTGGCGATTATCGGCATTACTCTGAAGATCAGAAAGCGAACGCGTCATTCACGGATCACGATCGTGCTGTACGTGATCATGGGCTGGCTGGCGGTGATAGCAGTCAAGCCCATTGTAATGCTGATTCCCGTTCCCGGAATTCTTCTAATACTCGCAGGCGGACTTGCGTACACCGGTGGCCTCGCGTTCTTCGCCGCTCAACGGATCAGATACAACCATTTCATCTGGCACCTGTTCGTGATCGCTGGAACAACCTGCCACTTCTTCGCGGTGCTCTGGTACGCAGCTTAAAAAAGGTCCTATAAAGTAGCCTCAGGGACACAGATCTGCACGGATGAATTACGGATTAAATCCGAATCCATCCGTGTTTATCTGTGGCCTTTAGAACGTCAGCCTCACCGCTAGTTGAACCTGCCGCGGATCGCCCACGCCTTGTCGCAGGAACCCGTCGAAGTTGAAGAGTCCCGGCGTGGTAAGCGGGTTGACGTTGTTGGTGTTGTTGAAGGTATTGAACATCTCGATGATCGGAATTATCGAGAAGCGTTCGTTGAGTTTGATTGGACGCTGGATGCGCCAGTCAAAAGAGAAGTACTCGTTGTCTTTGCGAGTTGTGTTGCGATTAGTTGCCGTTCGAGCTCCCGGCGTAATCGGTTGAGCCGAACGCGCCTGCACGCGGAAGTTACCGTCAAATCCCCAGCCCATCTCGATGAAGGTGAAGAAGTTGAACTTGTGACGGATATCGCGGTCAGAGTAAGCGTAGTCGAGACTGAGGTTCAGTGGATCGAAAGAACGATCCGTAAATGGATCGCGTTCGTTCGAGTCGTCGTCCTTATCTCTTGAAAGCGCGTAGTTCCACTCAAACTGATAGCGCCGGCTGAACCTCTTTCTCATGCCCACAGTAAAACCATCGAAGACTGACTTACCGACCGCACTGGTTACAAATACATCTCCGAATCCCGGAAACAGTCCGACTCGATTCAGGTTGATGAAGCGTGTGAGATGAACGGCTTTCGAGTGAGTAAAGTCGAAATACATCGACAGATCGTCAGTCAGTTGCTGCTCGAACTGAACGTTTGCGGTATAGATCCTGGGATTAGCGTAATCCTTGCTAAACACGCGGATCGACGCGAACGCCGGCAGGCCGCCTAAGGGCGGAACGTTCACGATGTTTGGCCATACCGGCAAGCCCTGGCCGTTGCTGCATCCGAAAGATGAACCACACGCTATACCAAACTGTTGCACGCCGTTGTCAGTGATCGAGCCAACCTGCGACAACATATTCTGCCGCCCGTAATAAATACCGGCGTTAGCTCTCAGCACGGATTTGCCCTGCTTGGATATATCCCATGCAAAGCCAAGTCGCGGCTGAAACATTTTCTTGGGACTATGCAAGGTG
>JAICQI010000170.1 GCA_025937955.1 Pyrinomonadaceae bacterium | reverse complement strand
GGAACGAGGATCGGCCTGCGTGGGCGTGCGCGGTTCGGCTTCACTGCCGCCATAGCGCGTGCGGACCTGATCGGTTGTCTTTAGGTAATCGTCGTATTGGAGGGGAAAGTTTTTGCCCCAGATACTCGGGTCGACCGTATCGTCGGTGAGCTCGACAACTCTGAAGAATGGATTGCGCGCCTCCTGCTTGCGCTGAAAAATATTTACCAGCAGCGCAAATCCTAGAACAGTGGCGAGCACGACTAATGCCACGAGGCCCACAAATCGCAGCGATCGCCTTTTACGATTCGGTTGTTTCTCTTCAGTCATTCGTTATGGTCTCCGTCAAAATTGCTCGCAGAAGCAATATATTTCTTTGCTCCGGAGGAGCAAAGCAGCATTAATGCATGTGACCAACCGAGTTGTGACAGCGAATACAACTAGTCTGCGCGACTTTTGCTTCCGGGTGTGGGCCTTCGATGGCTTCCACGATTTCCTGGTGACACTTGCGGCAAGCTTCTTCCGTTACTTCACGGCCTCGCTGCGTGATGTGAATGTTGTCTTCAAACCAGCCCGTGGTGAAATAGTAGGAATGCCAGAACCCGTTACGCGCTTTAGTAGCGTACTTCGCAACCAGCCCGGGAGGCGTGTGGCAATCATTGCAAACGGCAACTGCGCGATGGCTCGACTTCAACCAGCCGTTAAACTGGTCCTGCATGACATGACAGTTCACACACGCTTCGGCGTTGTCGGTCATGTACGCATAGCCACGAGCATAAACGAACGTGTACGCACCGACGCCCAGCAACATGCCGAGAGTGATCCCAAGGATTATCCCGGGCACTAATTGGCCCATGCGAAAGTTATAAAACACCAAATCAGAGTCCTTTATTTTTTTGCTTTTTTTATGGCGATTAATCGTTCAGAAGTGCCAACGGGTTCCGGTGTGACAACGTTTGCAAGCAGAAAAATCATCGCCGCCGAACGCACGCTTTCCGTCATGACAACTCATACAGCTCTCCGTGCCGGCTTTTGCGTGATGATTCAGTGGCGCAGGCGAAGTAACCTGATTTCGTTGAGGCATTCCTGCTCTAACGTGATGGCATTCGGTACAAGCCACTTTCTGATGCTTCGCATGGCTGAAGCCCACGCGGAAGGCTTGCGCGAATACGGAAGTGCGCCTATAGCCGCCTAATTGGTGGCAAGTGCGGCACGAGGAAATGTCACGTCCCTGCGCTTGCGCGCGCGGAGTATGACAGCGGTAGCAAGTTTGGTGAGCGTTGAAGCCCGCAGGGATCGACAATGCTACGCCTCCGCGAGCAGGCCGGTGACAAGTAGCGCAGTTAACACCTTCCATCTTCATATGCAACGAATGGTCGAACTTCATCCTGAAACTTTTCAGACGCGGGAAAGATTTCAAGGCGCCAGACTTCACGTCTGTATGGCAGATCGTGCAGATCGGGCTGTCTGAATTTGAAAATTGTTGCGCATGACATCCGGCGCATGGAGCGTGGTCCGACTGGCCTGGAAGCTGCGGTCGTGGTGAATTACTCTCGCGACGGTGACAAAGAAGACAGGGCAAGCGCGCATGATTTCTGCTGGTATGCAGAAACTTCGAATAATCCAGGCCCTCCGATGGTTGACTTTGCGCCTGCTGGACGGCTCCGTTGAACGTAGCGACAGTCGTTGCGCCTGATGGAAGGACGTATCCTGCCGTCACTACAATCACCACCCATATCAGCGCGAGTTGGAGGTTTTTCATTCTTTGTGTTGGCAACTATTTCGCGATCGGCGGCCGGCTTTCTATTTGCCTGATCTTCAGGAAAACGAGGACCGCGAGAAAAATAATAAAGACCAGCGATACCGCGAGTCCCTTGCGTCTGAAGCTGAGCTCCGAGAGAGCATCCAATCCCGCTTGATGTCCTTTGGTCGCCACCTCGAGTCCAGGCCCAACAATCTTATCGACTTCAGCGATTGATGAAGAGTGAATCAGTACGCGCGCGTGCGTTAAAGCATCCGTTGCGCCTTTCAACTCAAATTTCGGTTTGCTGACTTCCATGCCCTTGCGTTCGGCGAGACTGAGGATCTCGTTTGACTTGTCGATGCTTGCGATTAGCTGATCGATGCGTGACCGCATGTGACCCGCCGCGACAAAACCTTTGTCTCCGCTTTGATGACAATTAATGCACAAGGCACCTTGCTCCGTGCCGATCATCTGATCGGTGGGCGTGGCGATGTCGTGATTACTGTGACAGGTTAAGCATTCCGCGAGCCCCTGCTGATCAAAAGCCGCCTTGTGTGGACTCGTTTGAAACAGATCCGCCTGGCGGGCATGACATTGCCCGCAGACGTTTGCCACCGAAGCGATGCCCGGAGGTGCTGCGCCATGATTGCCATGACAGTCGTTACAGGTCGGGGCCGATAAATCCTGTTTCTGGTACAAAGCCTTGGCGTGAACACTCGTCTTGAACTTGACGACTTGATCGGTCGGGATTTTGAGACCCTGCATGTAGTCAGAGCTGCCATGACACTTTGCGCAGGTATCGGCGACGTTCAGCGGATAGACTGACGACAGCGGATCGTTGATTGCCCTGATGCCGTGAACGGTATGGCAACTGATACAAGTCGCAACTCTCTGTTCGCCGGTTTTCAGGAGTTTGCCGTGAACGCTCGTGTAGTACTCGCTCTCCTGATCCACACGCAAAGACGGATTGAATCGCTTCATCAGGTTCGCGTCACTGTGGCATTTGCCACAGTAAGCGGGAATGTCCAACGCCCTTGGCTTCCCCAGGTAACCTTTTCCTGGGTCCTTCGCGGCTTCACTGGTGGTGGCATTCGGATCGCCGCCATGACAGTCGTTGCAAGAGAGGCCGCGACCACGATGTATGTCGTTTTCAAAGAGCTTGGCGGGCGCACTTAGCCGCGGATCATCCAGCTTCACATGGCACTCGATGCAAAAACTCTTCTTCTGCGCGGACGCCAGAGTGCAAAGCATCAGGAGAACCATGAATATGAGGGCCGGCCTAATTGTAATTCTTCTCTGAGAAGCGCGAACCCCCAAACAATATCGAGTAATTTGATGTTGCACTCTCATAGCCTCGTTTACGTTACATATCCGACGATTGTCATCACCACGATGTAGAGCAGCGCGACCACACCAATGACATTGAAAATCAATCTGCGTTTACGATTACCGGGATCACGGTCCACAAAAGGCACAATAAACAACAACAGGGCGAAAACGTTGAATGCCATGATGCCGAGTACCTCACCGTCAATGCCCAGAATCGTTGCCGGTAGATACTTCAACGTCTGAAACATGAAGAGGAAATACCACTCAGGCTTGATACCCGCGGGCGCAGGTGCAAATGGATCTGCTTTTTCGCCCAGCTCCCACGGAAATATCGCAGCGAGCGCGGCCAGCACACCGATGGCCAGAATCCAGCCGATGAGATCCCGCAGCAGGAAGTTTGGAATGAACTTCATCTTCTTCACGTCTTGTTTTTGGAGCGAGGGCGGCACACTCATGCCGTGCAACTGGACCAGCAAGACGTGAAGACCAATGAACACAGTAGCGGCTGCCGGGAGGACCGCCACGTGAAATCCAAAGAACCGTGTAAGCGTGGCGCCGGTGACGTCATCGCCACCACGGAGAAACCTCAGCAGAGTGTGACCGACAACCGGAATAACGCCGGCAATCTCTGTTCCGACTTTGGTAGCGAAGAAGGCGAGTTTGTTCCATGGCAAAAGGTAGCCGCTGAATCCGAAACAGATCGCAATGAACAAAAGAACAACTCCACTCACCCACGTTATTTCGCGCGGCCGATGGTAGGCACGCAGAAAGAAGACGCTGAACAGGTGAATGAAAAGCGTGGCGATCATTAAGTTAGCGGACCAACTGTGAATCGAACGAATCAACCAGCCAAACTGCACCTCAGTAACGATGAACTGGACGCTCTCGAAAGCATTTTCGGCACTAGGCCGGTAATAAAGCAGCAGCAGAATTCCGGTGACTACTTGTACGACGAAAAGAAAGAGCGTCATTCCACCGAAGTAGTACCAGATCGAATGACGGTGGAGTGGAACCTCTTTCTTGTGCACCATCTCCGCGAGAGCGCTTATTGACAAGCGCTCGTCAAGCCAGTCTTTCATCGTTGTTACTCGCATGGCTTATGCTTTGCTGACGACGATCTCGTCGCCGCGAGTGTTCACTTTGAATTCTTCCAATGGACGAGGCGGAGGGCCGCCTACGTTCTTGCCGTTGAGGTTGTAATACCCATTGTGACAGGCGCACCAGATTTGCTTGGTTTCAGGCTGATATTGGACTATGCAATCGAGGTGTGTGCACACGGCAGAGAAAGCTTTCAGTTCTCCGGAGTCAGTGCGCACGACGATTCCGGGCTTGCTCCCAAACTTGAAAATCTTGCCCGAATTCACCGGAATCTCGTTTAGTTTTGCAGCTACCACGGAACTTTCGGTGGATTCGATCACCTGTGGCGGCGACATGAAACGTATGATGGGGTAAACGATCGCGCCCACGGTGGCAACGGCACTCGTGCCCAGTAAGTAGTCGAGGAAACGGCGCCTGCTTGGTTCGGAGGCAGATGGTCCAATGGTCTGCGCAGGGCTGTCCTGCAGCGTGTTATTCATATTCATTTCCCCCGGCTGTTTTCCTGCGAGTAGGTTCGCAGACGCGAGCGAAGTTACTCGCAACATGAGTTTCGATCAGTAGTTCCCTAAGGTTTCTTCGGATGGCACTCTACACATTGAAACATTGAGATATCGCCAAGATTCAGTGGATGCTTGAAAGGCTCGTTGGGCTTGTGACACGTCTCGCACTTACGGTCGCTAAGGGCGCCAAGATCCACCGGGTGTTGGAACGACGCGATCTTTATCGAAGCTGCCGGGCTCGCTGAGTCGTAGATGACGGTGTGACAGATGTCGCAATCGTTCCGAATAACTTTGCCAGTATCACTAACGTGCTCGCCGTCATGACAGCGAAAACAACCTGACGAATAGAAGTGTCCGATGTTGTTCGGGTGAGTTTGCCAATTCGTTCTCATCTCCGGGAAAAAATAGGTCCTGAAGATCCGCTGGGTTTCCGTGACTGCTTGTTTAACCGACTCACCTTTTTTCCCGTACAGCTCACTGTAGTGCGACCTGTAAAAATCATTTAGACCGGCGGCTATTTTCTGAACTGCTTCAGCTTCGGTTGAATAAGGTTGGCTCAGTGCCTCTACCGCCTTCTTTTTGAGAAAAGGTAGTGAGATATCCAGTCTGCCGGCAGCAAAGGAGTCGTTCAGTGCCGCATCAGGTGTCAGGTAGACGTGGGCGGGACGATTGTGACAGTCGACGCAGTCCATGCGCCGTTTATCGGCGGCCTCGATCTGCTGCTGCGTTAACCGCCTGTTGCGATCGTGATATTCAACGACATTTCCATTCCGGTCGCGTATTCGCACCCACGGAATTACCTGACGCTGGTGGTCCGTCGAGACGTAATCGACCGTATTAGCGATATTCATGTGCCAGTGGATTCCCGCAACCTGGCCAGTCATAGGACTACCGCCTCCGACGTTAAGCAACATGCGCATCTGTCGCGGCGTGTTCTTTTCGTCGTAACCATAGTGGTTGAATACTTTTAATTGGGCGCCGAAGAATTTTTCGGGCCAGTGGCATTGTTCGCAAGTTTCCGGGGCGGGACGAAGGTTATGAACCGGCGTCGTTATCGGGCGAGGATATTTATTGAAACTTACCGAATATAGCTGGTATGCACCGGAGAACTTCGAACGCACGTACCATCCAGCACCTGGACCAACGTGACAGCCGACACAGCCCACGCGCGCGTGCGCTCCTGCCTTGTAAGCCGTGTACTCAGGTTTCATAACTGAGTGACACGACTCACCGCAGAACGCGTCTGACTCGCTATATTCGTAAGCCTTGTAACTGCCAAACGCGCTCGCGCAAATGAACAGAAACGTAACCGTCAAAAACACAAAGAAGGCCCGGCGAGCGTGGGAATCATTGAGATCGAGTTTTGGATAAGGGGCGACTTCCGTGGGCGACGCTTTGTGCCGGCGCCTGCGTTCCAGCATTCTCCCCAGAATGACGACCACCAATCCAAAGATCAGGATCGAAGGGAAGATTATGTAAGTGAGGATTCCAAGATACGGGTTCTCCTGGTGTGACGTGATCTCAACCAGAAACAACAGCACCACACTCACCAGCGCCGCGCTGGAAATCGCAGCGCCAACGAAACTGATGTAGTTGCGGAAAAGACTGGGTTGTTTCGTTTTCGTTTGTTCAGTTTCGCTCATTGTGCTTCTTCTGCTTGTGAATCCTGTGCTTGTTCTACTGGTGCCTCTTTGTGGCTTTCTTCATAAGCCAACTCATGCTCTTCACGGTAATGTTCTTCCGATACGCGGCCATCGAGAAATGCGAAATTCAAGGGATATACATCCGGATCAAAAATCACGTGATAGAAGTGCCACACGATAATGGCGAGCGTTGCCAGCACGGCCTCGTAGAAGTGAATCGCCAAGGCGATTTCGATGGCCCAACGCGGCAGAAATGCAAAGATACCCAGCTTGAACCAAATCATTAGGCCTGTCAGACCCATGAGTATGGTCCCCCAAACGACGGCCCAATACTCAGCCTTTTCTGCATAACCAAATCGCGCAATTTTTGGTTTGACTCTCGAGGTGCCGAGATAGTAGCCAAAATTGCCCATCACATCTTTGAAGTCTTTGCCTCTGACAAGCATGTCTTTCAACCACTGCCTGCCTTCCTTCGAAAGGAAAAGATACGCGACGTGATAAACGCCGACCGCCAGCATGATCACAGCAGCGATCCGGTGAACGATTCGTCGCAAGTATTCACTTCCACCGAGCAACGATGCGAGCCATGAATCCGGATACTGAAGTGCAAACCCACTTAGGACCAGCGCGATAAAGCTCGTCAGTAACAACCAATGTTGCACTCGCTGATTGACAGTCAACCGCACGATATCGCGTGTCTGGCGTTTCCTGGCCGCGGCCTTGCGAAACCAGATAAGGGCGTTGTGAATTGCCATGCCCCCCACCACCAGAATGATCAAAGGAACGTAGATCCAACGAACTATTGTCGTACCGATCACTCCGGCATCTCGCGTCCCGGTCGCAGAAACTAATTCGGAAGTTAGATGAATCTTACCGGTGGTAAAGTTAACGCCGGCGCCGACGTGGCACTGTCCACACGTTTGCGGCAGGTTGTTGGCGCTTATCATCGACCGGGGATCAGATGACGGGAGAATGTTGTGAACGCCGTGACAACTCGCACAGTTCGCGACAACTCTCGATCCCATTTGCGACGCGAGGCCGTGGTAACTGTCCTTGTAGCTGCTGACACGTCCACCTGCGACTCCGAATTCTTTCGTGAGCGTGACACCTTCATGGCACCCGGCGCAGGTGTCAGTAGCCAGTGCCGTGGAAGCACGGGCGCTCGCTTTTTCCACCGGTGAGGTGATGCCGTGAATGCCGTGACAGTCAGTGCAGACCGGTGATCGCGAGACACCACGCGTAACTGCTTGTCCGTGAACGCTCTGCATGAACTCCGCCGTCTCCGCCTTATGACACTTGCTGCAAGTGGCGGGAATATTGACCTTCGCAATAGGCGATCGTGGATCGGAGGCGGGCAGGATGTCGTGACTGTTATGACAGTCAGTACAAACAGCGGCGGAAGTATTACCTTGTGCAAGAGCCTTCGCGTGCACACTCTCCCGATATGAAAGGAAGGGGCGATCGCTGATACCGCTTCCCTGCATGACTGATTTGTCACCGTGACAACGGCCACAGGTTTCGGCGATGTTATTGCGATTGACAGTGGAACTCGGGTGGCTTGCTTGCAGAATGGTCGTCATATCGCCATTTCTGGCGTGACAATCGATGCAGTTAGCGGCCTTTAATCCGCCCTGAATTCCGCGGGCATGAAAACCGCGATCGTAGGCAGCGTGTGCGTCAGCGTGAAACTTGGCGCCACCCAGGTAAGGCAAAGTCTTGCCGGGCGCGTGACAACCCTGACATTCGAGAGTTGGTGAGGCAGTGTCACCGGGAGAAGGATTAGGTGATGGCGCGGTTGCGGGTTGTTGAGCCATAGCGCGGTCCGCCGGCAAGCCAAGGCAAACCAGCCAGACAATGGACACCACCAGAAATGTTGCGCCGTGCTTCATTCAGATCACACACGAACACCTCCTGTGCTTCTGCCCTTTTCACACAAGAGGCGTCCGAGTTGTAAATCCTGGCTGTTTTCTCTGTGCAACAGAGAATCAAAAGCTGGTGCGACTTATTTCTTCAGCGATTTCATGTGGGCGACCAATGCTTTGGCCTGCTCTTCGTTTATGCCCTTCTCCTCATAAGCCGGCATGAAAGGAGGCTTCTCCCCCTTTTTACCCTTGAGCACGATCTGCATTAGATCGGCATCGGCGATAGTCGCGTCAAACTTCTTTTCGGCCGCGGCACCATGGCAGGCCACGCATTTTGCTTTGTAAGTGGCAGCGGCATCGAAATCCTGCTCATTGCCCGCTCGGGCCGCGGCTGAGATTAAGGCAAATCCCGCAACGAGCATCGCCACCACAGTGGTCAGTGTCATCAACTTCAACGTTTTCATTTGGTCCCCACCTTTCTTCAACCGACGCCTGATTTGGGCGTCGCTGTGTTCAGAAAAAGCGGGAGCAACGTCTGTGCCGAGTCAATTTCAGCCACATAACCACCGAAAAACCAAGAGTTTGCGGACTTTCTCGCAGCGCGCTGGGAAAGTTCCCGCAAGTCAGGCAGCGGCGGTTTTCTTGTGACACGCCACGCATTTCTTCGAAGTTGGCCCCGTGCTGGCGCGGCCGGTTTTAGCAACCTCGTCGTGACAGCCACTGCAATTGCGATGAAAGGCCTGCTGGTTGTCTAAAGTGACCGGTTCAGCGCTGCCTTCGAGTTGAATTTTTGGCAGCTCGGGCAACAACTTCGGCTTCATTCCCGCTCGCGCATGGCAATCGCCGCAAACGTTCACCGGCGGCGCACTGGGGTCTTTCTCCAGGAGATCCAAGGTCAGCGTTGTGGTCCGATCGGCCGGCCAGGCAGTTTTGTGTGGCGGATGCTTGGCCGCTTCCGACGCCGGTTGCGCCGTGTGATGACACTCGACACAGGCAATGGGCTTGGTTCCGTCGACACTGCGGTTCTTTGTTACGTGATCGACGTGACTAAACTTCACGCCGCCCAACTTGGCATAAGGCCCGAGAACGTACTCGTCTTTTGGCTTTCGTCCTTCCTGCGCCAATGCATTGGACCATGAACTCGAGCTGCTGAATACGAACATTCCGGTCCCGAAAAGCAAGACTAAAATAGTTAAGACTTTCATTTGCTATTCCCTCACTAGCCTGCGAAGCAGGCGTAAGCATAAAGCCTGGGGCGCAAGCCCCAGGAGAAATCGTGTTCCAACTTGGGTTGCGTGAGGAGGGAATGTTCCACCACGGAACACTGTTATTCCGTGTCGGCGTCGGCACGCAATCCGAAGCTTTTCATTTTTCTATACAGCCTCGGGCGGTGG
>JAICQI010000250.1 GCA_025937955.1 Pyrinomonadaceae bacterium | reverse complement strand
GTCACGACATAGACGGATTTAGGGCATCCAGGCCAAACATGGGCCAAATTACCGGCGCGCTGTAGACACTGTGGCTGAATGGGGACGACGCGGAATGGGAAAACTTACCCAACGTGTGCGAAGTTTTAAGCACCTGTAGAGCCAACCCTTTGATATGACCCATATTTACGGATCTGATAACTAATTCGCTTGGATGGGCTTTGCCTCAAAAGTACGAATCAAACTTGGATCGGGTCAGTACAGGGAGCGGTAGCGACCTGGTCAGTGATCGGCATGCAATCTTCCGAAGGATTTTGAACCTCTGATGGTTGGACCAGGTCGCTACCGCTCCCTGTACTGACCCGATCCAATAAGGATTTCCGACTTTTAAGGCAACGTGGCATTGCCATTAAGAAGTAAAGCTCCAGGCATAGCCGAACACGACAAAGAATATCGTCATGGCGCCGAAGGCGACTTCCCGCAATCCGAGCTTTTTTGCTGTAACTTGACGGTCAAATTTTGAGAAACCAATTATGGCCCGCAACAGCAGGATAAGTATCGGGAGGACAGCAAGAACAGGAGCCAGTTGCACAGTAGCGAGACTAATTACTACTAACATGCCTAGAAAATGCACGAAGATCACTCCGGATGTTGATACCTGCTTGCCATGCAGCCGCCGGAGGCGTGCGCGGACATATAAGATCGTCGGAACTGTGCGCGCCGCGAGGATTACCCACAGCCCGAATGCTGCTGGACGCGGCCAGCCACCACCTATCGCAATTGCCGTTGCCACTGCTCCTGTTGAAATCGAACCCGCCAATTCAGGTATCAACGCTCTACTGCGGCCTATTGAATCGTAAAACAACTGAAGTATCACGCACGGCATCGCAAATAGCAGCGGAAGCAGTAGAACTGTACCACCAGTCTTGATTGCGAGGGCGAGTCCGAGTATCGCGATGCAGACATAGACTATTGCAAACCGCTGCGCCGCTAGTGTACGCGCGGTGTTTCGGTTGCGGCGCCAGTCGCCGACGGCTAACTTAAAGGGATGGCGCGCCAGAAAGGCTCCAGTAGCCGCCAAAGACACGAACAGTCCGGGAACCGTCGAAACCAACATTAGACCGAGCACGATAGGCTCAAGCAACAGGCTCCATCCGCCATGTTCCACAGGCAGAGCGACTGACCTGATGCGAAATCCACTGGTGCTTCGTTTCAGTTGACTAGCTGCTTCCATTTCCCTCGAGTGACTTCCGGTAATACTACGCCACCTGTTTCATCATCTGCATACGACATCAGGTGCCAATGACTTATGTCACATTCAGATCATGGCCTGAGAGCTTGAACCAAAACACAAAAGCGCGTGATGATGTCGTCCGATGGCTCTCGACAAGATAGCGGCGCTAAAGCGTACAAAGCTTTTCGAAGAACTCGATGAAGACACTCTGCGTGTGGTCGCTGAGCGCGCATTCGAGCGAAGATTCCAAAAAGATGACGTGCTATTTGTCACCGGCGAAGAAGCGCGTGGCATGTACGTAATCGTCGAAGGCGCCGTTCGAGCTTATCGCGTGAGTCTGGACGGTCGCGAACAAGTAATTCATGTCGAGCGCGCTGGCGCAACTATTGCGGAAGTACCGATTTTTGACGATGGTACCTATCCCTCCACTGCGGCAGCCGAAGAAGAAACCATAACTCTCTTTATTGATAAACACGACGTGCGACGTCTTTGTCTGCAACACCCTGAGATCACGCTCACCGCATTGAAGGTTCTGGCAGGGCGGCTGAGGCGTTGTGCCGAACTTGTTGAAGCACTCTCGCTACGGGAGGTTGGCCAGCGATTAGCGCGTTTTCTCCTGGCCGAAGCGCGTAGAAGTGGTACGCCGACAGAGAATGGATTGAGCCTCAATCTCACTCAAACCAACCAGCAGATCGCCGCGCGGGTCGGTTCTGTGCGTGAGGTGATCTCACGGGCCTTCACACGTCTTCAGCACGACGGCTTAATTGCCTTCGAGGGCCGTCGTCTGATCATTCTGGATGAAGTCGCCCTGGAGTCATTCGCAGAGCAGCGTTAAGCAGACGCAAGCCGACTCTTTTGCGGCCTGAAACGTCGTGTCAAGTGACATAAGTCATCGCCATAGCGGAAACGGCCCATTAGGTTTAACCATGGAGGCCAATCTTGTTTTTGCTGATAACCAGGGCGCGCTCATTAGCATTTGAAACTCAAGTCATGACAGATAAACCAGGTTCAGTTGGACCGGCCGCAGGAATGAAAACGGCGAAGATGCCGGGTCATTGGGTGTTGGCACGTCTCGGTAAACGCGTGCTGCGTCCCGGGGGCATGGAACTGACGCGCAAAATGTTAGCAGCACTAAGAATAGGAAACACCGACAAGGTGGTCGAATTCGCGCCCGGTATGGGCGTGACAGCGCAAATCACCCTCACGTTAGCACCCGAGTCTTACACTGCGGTCGAGCGCGATGAAGAGGCCGCCAAAATCGTCAGCGGTTACTTAACTGGTGAGCGACAGCGTTGCGTTGTCGGTACCGCTTCCGATACCGGGCTCCCGGATGATTCGGCCACAGTGGTTTACGGCGAAGCCATGCTCACAATGCAGACGGAAGAAATGAAGCGTAGCATCGTGCGCGAAGCTTACCGGCTTCTCCCGGGTGGAGGCCGTTACGGCATCCATGAGATGTGCCTAATGTCTGACCATCTCGAAGAAACCGTTCGCAGAGAAACCGAACGCGCGCTGACGGGCGTCGTCCATCACGGGGTCAGACCGCTGACCGTTTCCGAGTGGAGCACACTGTTGCAATCGGAAGGCTTTGAAATTCGGGCCGTTGAGCTAGCGCCAATGAGTTTGCTCGAGCCGCGACGATTGATCCGCGATGAAGGTCTGAAAGGCGCCCTCCGCTTTGCCTGGAACGTCTTTCGGGATTTGGAGGCAAGACGAAGAGTTCTCGAGATGAGGTCGGTTTTCAGACGTTATCGCAAAGTGCTGGGTGCGGTCGCTCTTGTGGCTGTCAAGCAGTAGAGCTTCGGCGGTTCATTTTCAATTTCCACTAAATCGCTAGCGCGAATAGAGAGAACTTCGTTATGGACGAAAACGATCAGACCCCGACGAGAACCATCGAGGTGAAACAGCTATCTGAGTTATTGCAATATCAGGACGGCTCAATTGTGAGCCGCGTGCTGTTGAAAAACAAAGGCGGTACAGCAACGCTATTCGCTTTCGCTGAAGGCGAAGGCTTAAGCGAGCACACCGCCCCTTTCGATGCCCTCGTAGTTGCTCTTGATGGAGAAGCGTCGATTCAGATCGCGGACGA
Organism: Pyrinomonadaceae bacterium; assembly: GCA_025937955.1. Taxonomy (GTDB): domain Bacteria; phylum Acidobacteriota; class Blastocatellia; order Pyrinomonadales; family Pyrinomonadaceae; genus PSRF01. Next base: position 4,593 of record JAICQI010000250.1, on the reverse strand, counting down.
GACCTTTACGGTCCAAAAAGGAGAGACCATTATCCTTCCCGCCAATCGTCCTCATGCCGTGAGAGCAACTAGTAGGTTCAAAATGTTGCTCATTATGATCCGCACGTAATTGAAACTCGCGTTTGTAGTTGCAAAGGAATAGTTCGGCTGCGCCTGTCGACTGTGTGGGGGTTCACCCTGAACTGGTAAAGCCGGCGGTCACGCGCGGCTGACTTGCAGAATTGATCGAATGCTCACTCCTCACCATCAAAGCACGTGTAACAGACACGTTTAAAAGCTTCGTAGCTCAGCAGTTCGACTTGCGGCGCAAGGTAATGTTCCTGCGATCGTTCTTTCCGCAGCAGGTCCGTGCTGAGGTATTTCTTGTTGTCGTCCGGAAAGACTGTGGTCACCGCGGCGTTGTCTCCTAAATCGTTCTGAACCATCAATGCGCCGATGAAGTTGGCGCCCGCCGAAATTCCAACGCCGAGCCCGAGCGTGGACCCGAGTTTCTGGGCCATCAGGATGGCATCACCGTCATGCACGCTAACCACCGAATCCAGATTTTCGAGTTGAAGAATCGAAGGAATGAATTCATCTGAAATCCCCTGAATGCGATGGTGGCCAACTTTGTGACCAGTCGATAGGGTTGGCGATTCCGTCGGCTGCACGGGATGCAGTTTGATGGCGGGATTGCGCTGGCGGAGAAACCTCCCTGTCCCCATAATGGTGCCGCCAGTGCCGACCCCCGCTACAAACGCATCCGGCTTGATCGAATTGAAAAAGAGTTGCCACCAGATTTCCGGCCCCGTGGTCTTTTCGTGTGCCTCAATATTTGCTTCGTTGGCGAACTGCGCCGGTAGAAACACGCCAGGTTTTTGTTTGGCCAGCTCTTGCGTCATGCGGATGCTACCGAGAAAACCTCCCTGGTCGCGACGCACCGGAATGATCCTCGCGCCCAAACTCTTGATTAGAGTCACGCGTTCCTGGCTCATCCAATCGGGCATGAAAATAACTACATTGTGGCCTAGCGCGCGGCCAATCGCGGCAAAGGAAATTCCGGTATTGCCGCTGGTGGCTTCAGCGATCGTGTCACCGGGTCGAACACGACCCTCCTCATATGCCTTCTTTAAAATGTGAAACGCCATTCGGTCCTTGATACTGCCGGTCATGTTGAGATGCTCGGCTTTGGCGTAGATGACCCGTTCGCTTCCTCTGAACTTGAAGTGAATGGCAAGCAGAGGCGTGTTGCCGATCATGTGCTTTAGTTGTTTGAAGCACGGCGGCGTGCGGCGGTTAATGCCGGTTGCAACCGGCAGACGGCTGATGTCGTTGAACGCTGTGATTTTCGTTTTTCCTCCTTTGGACGTCACTCCCTGATCACGCTAGCTTGGAGAGTATCCTTAACTCTTCGTTCGAGTGGTTGAGGCATAGTTTCTGCGAGCGAATTTGGGCCCGCGCGGCGTCCGCTGATCTCATCAATGCGGATGCGATAGAAAATGTGCGGCGCGGCCCTATCGCCAGATTCGGAATCGCGGGTGGTCACTACGGCAGGCTGCCACCACATGGTGCGAAGCTGTAGCAGTTCAAGCGCATACTCACGCAAACCTCGTAAGGAGACCCTATCGTCCAACTCCTGGTATTTACCGAGAACGACAACACTGGTCCAGTGCAGATGGTCGATTACCTGATCAGCCTCTACACAAACCAGTGGGTTCTCGCGCATCCAGCGAATCTTCTGGCCGAGCGTAGTAAACCCGTAGATATGCTTTTCGTCAGAGACAAAATAGATGGGAACAACGTACGGCTGCTTATCACGAACGCACCCGAGTCTTCCAAACTTGATCTCTTTCAGGAAGTTGAGACACTCCTCCTGAGACAGCTTCTGGACGAGCATCGGAAGTCAAGCCTTTCTTGCGTGGAAGTACTGCGCTATTTATACAACCTCGCCCTCTGAGGTTACTTTGATAACGCAAATTGCCGCTCCCCGTTAGAACTGGAACGGACATTTCACTTTAGGAGTCATATCTCCTTTGGCGGCAAACTACTGCAAACCTGCCGAAGACCGGTCTGCACCTTTAGGGCAAGCATTGTGCCTGTAAATCCTGCCCCGAAAAGGTGGCTAATGATGGTTCGGCCCGCCAACTCCTGCGAAAAGTTCCCCAAAGACTTGGTCAAACTCCGCAATGACCTCACTCAACAACTCAGCTGTCGCTTGGAGGAAAGAAGGCTACACAGGCGGCATGCTCATTGCTGTTAACCAGCAACCAGGACTGAATTGCCCGCATAGGCGTTTTGCCGATTTCTTCGAGATAGGAGGTCAAGACATGATTCCGGAGACTTTTAGGAATCCACACTCCCACTTGCCGTTCGAATTGTTTCGCTCGTTTGGTCCAATGTTCGACAAGCATCGGCCATTTACAGCCTGGACACCGCCGTGTGATATCTATGAGACCGATAAAGAGATCGTCCTCAAGATGGAACTGCCAGAAATGCGCAAGGAAAACGTGCAAGTGATTCTTGAAAAGAATGTGCTGACGCTGCGCGGCGAACGCAAGTTTGCCGAGAAAGTGAATCGTGAGAATTATCATCGAACCGAACGAACGTATGGTGAGTTCGTCAGGATTTTAACGCTTCCAACATCCGTCGAAGGGAGCGCAGTCCTTGCCGACTTCAAAGAGGGAATGCTTACGATCACGTTGTCTAAAAACGAAGCGGCGATACTCAGGCAGATCGGGGTGAAGGTAATGTAGATCCCCAAACTCAATTGGGTGGTCTGTTGTGAACTGGCGTTCGATCTCTATCTCGGGTCGACATGACCTGAGCCTGAACTCTGATGTTGGTGACTTTCGCCCTGCGACCTTTCCACAACAAGGTTTCTGTTAAGTCTCATGACTCGTTTGTCGATGCGTCAAGCTATGGGATGGATGGCGGTAGTGTTGTCCACCATCATCGCTTGCTTCTGGGCATTCTGGGGAATCATCGAGAACTTTCATGAAGGGTGGTTCCATGAATCGTTCTTCTTAAACGTCGGGCTGATGTTCATTCAGTACCTTAGCCCGATGATCATCTTTGTCTCGCTAACCATGCTGGCGATCCGTTTCCCCCGTATCGGAAGCCTTGCCCATGTGCTCGCCGGACTCCTTCTGCTTCTATTTCTCTTCGATCTAAGTGATCAAGTGGCATCGCTTTTCGTCATGTTGCCAATGCTTTCACTCGGCATCATGTATTGGTACGGTCGCCCGCAACCACGCCGCACCGCTTACTTGTTGGCAACTGGACTTCCTATCCTTACGCTCGTCGTTTGCGGCGTCGAGCCTGTGGTGCGAGTCGTCACACGCGTTGATGACGGCAACTTACAAGCCCGGCTGGTGGAAGGCAACGGAGTCCGGTTGGTTTGGGCGGCGGACGGCGTCGGCTGGCCGCGCGAAGGACTGACTTGGCACGAAGCGGTGAGGCGTTGCCAATATCTGACGGAAGATGGCCGCGCGTTGAGTGATATTCCACAGAATGCATGGCGATTGCCAACGGTGGAGGAAGCGGTCCGCTCGATGTCACGTCACGGCGTCAACAGTGGCGGGACATGGAACGAGCAAACCAGAACGGCAACGTATCGAGTGCGCCCCGACAAAGAATCACCGCTTTGGAATGTCCGCTCGCAGGTGATTTACTGGTGGACGGCAGCTGAAGTTGATAGCGAGCGTGCTTACATCGTTGTCTACGATGGAAAGGTATGGCAGAGGCGCAAGGCATTCGCTCCGGCGACGTTAGGGTATAGATGCGTGAAGCCTGTGTAGCTTCCAATTTGCATTTTCGGCAATGGGAGGTTCCAAATACATAATGTGGCGGAAAGTTGAAGTCGGAAATTGCTGGACCTTTCGTAGACTGCGGTAAGTACTACTTTCTAATCATAGGAGTTCTTACATACAGAGTACTCTTACCGCGGCGCAAGCGAGCACCGATGGTTTAAGATGCGTCGAAATCAATCAAAACTTCGGCTGTTTGACCTGTCTAGCGCAGCGTTGGGCCTTCTGCAAGTTATTGATTCTAAAGGATTTACGCCCGCCTGGCTCAGCAAGAGAGCCTTCACCGGTACATAGCGTCGATAAAAGGTTTACCTTTGCGCTCGCCTTTGCATTGTGCGCAAATTGCGCGCATTCAGTGCCGCTTAAGCATCCGTCTTGTAGTGATTATGTTCGTGCTCGTTCCTAGCGCTTGAGAGAAACTCCGCACAAGTGGGAAAAGCTGCGCATCTAATCCAGGCCTGGATTTCAAGTCAAGTTGCAAGCGCGCCTTATCACGCCTTCTAAGCATTGCAAACACGAGTTTTAAACCGGATTTCACCTTTTCATTACCGCCACTGTCTCTGTGAATGACAATTGCACACAGCGCCGTTAAGGTTTGGTGTGGAAAGTTGTCTGATAAGCCGTTTCGCGATTAGAGTCACGCGCAAAACTCGATTCGCGCTTCTTACGATCAATGGAAGGGTTCAGTGTGCATTCTTCTCCAGCCGAGTGAGATTGAACTAAGGCGAGTCCCAGCCATGGTCAGAGCGCGGAGCACGTCAACGAGAACTACAACAAGGACTTACGGCTGATATGCGGCCCGATCACC
>JAICQI010000605.1 GCA_025937955.1 Pyrinomonadaceae bacterium | reverse complement strand
CGGCCGATTGTAAGACGGGCGGCCACGGAGTGCCGCCCCTACAAAAATGCAACAAGTGTTAGAAGGACGAATCGTCGTTGTGACGCGCGCAGCGGCGCAGGCGGATGAGCTTAGCAAGCTTCTCGAGAGCTATGGCGCCAAGGTGATCGTTTGTCCAACCATCGAAATCCGTGAGCTCGACAACTACGAACGCCTCGACGAAGCACTCGATCATCTCTACGGCTACGACTGGCTCATACTCACCAGCACCAACGGCGTCGAGTTTTTCATCAAACGTCTCTTAGCACGCGGACTGAAGCTCGCAGATCTCGACGAGATCAGAGTCTGCGCCATCGGCCAGCGCACTGCCGACAAGCTTCACGATGCACACGTCCACGTCGATCTCATTCCTTCACAATCAACGGCGGAAGGCGTCTTCGCCGCGCTCAGCGAGTTTGCGGGCGGCCAGGAACACCTGCGCGGTCTTAACATCCTGCTGCCGCGCGCGTTAGTAGGTCGCGAACACTTGCCGAAAGCACTCGAACAAGCCGGCGCGCGCGTCGATGTAGTCCCGGCATATCAAACCGTCGTTCCCGAGAACTTCGATCGCGGACGTCTGAGCGCAATGCTTGCGGGTAGCGGAGACTGCATCGCCTTCACCAGTCCCTCTACCATCAAGAACCTCGCAAAACTTTTCGACACCCACGACCTCGGAAAAGTTCTGCCCGGAGTCGTGATCGCATGCATCGGCACAATCACCGCCACCGCCGCTGCCGAGTACGGTCTGCACGTCGACATCCAGCCAGCCAATTTCACCACCGCGGATCTGGCCCAGGCCATCGCCAACTATTATTCCAGCTAAAAGAGCCGCAGATTTACGCAGATAAACGCAGATCAGCGTTCATTTGCGTAAATCTGCGGCTCTATTACCTGTGCTACACTGGCGCGGATGTCTGTGTTGACTGATCAGGATCGTAGCGTTTACGGCGAACTAGTCGGCAAGTCAGAGTCGATCCAGAAAGTCTACTTTCTGATCGAACAGGTAGCGCCTTCGTCAGCATCCGTTTTGATCACCGGCGAATCAGGCACCGGCAAAGAGCTCGTCGCCCGCACCATTCACAAGATGAGCCCGCGCCACGACAAGCCATTCGTGGCCATCAACTGCTCCGCGATTCCCGAGTCGTTGATGGAATCAGAACTCTTCGGTCACGAGAAAGGCGCCTTCACCGGCGCGGCTTCGCGACGCCAGGGATGTTTCGAGATCGCCGACACCGGCACGCTACTCCTCGACGAAATCGGCGAAATGCCGGCGCTGTTACAGGCGAAGCTCTTGCGAGTGATCGAAGAGCGTGCGGTAAGACGCCTCGGCAGTCGCAAAGAGATCGAAGTCGACGTGCGCCTGCTCGCCGCTACCAATCGCCATCCACAACAAGCCGTTTCCGAAGGCAAACTCCGCAGCGATCTGCTCTATCGTCTCAACGTCTTCGGCATTCATCTTCCCGCACTGCACGAGCGAAAAGAAGATTTGCCATTGCTCGCGCAACACCTGGTCAAGCAACTCGCCGAGAAGCACGGACGCCCCGCACGTTTTCTGAGTCACGCAGCTCTCGAAGCGCTACAGTTTCATTCCTGGCCGGGCAACGTCCGCGAACTTCGCAACGTGATCGAACGTGCGGTGATCATCTGTTCCGGCGAACAGGTCGAACGCCATCATTTCGCTCCTTATCCAATCGAACAACGCGAACGTCTGCGCAACGAAGACACGCTGTCGCTGCCGGTGGGCACCCCGCTCGAAGAGGTCGAGCGACAGATGATCATGCGCACCCTGCAAAAGACAAAGAACAACAAAACCCGCGCGGCTGAGTTGCTGGGCATCAGCCTGAAGACTCTCCACAACAAGCTCAATTTGTATCGCGAGCGTGGTCTCCTTCATGACGACGACGACAACGAGCGATAAAAACAATCCCCGCGAGCTTTTCGGCTGGAAGATGTATGACTGGGCCAACTCGGCTTTCTACACGACTGTAGTTGGCGCGCTCTTCAGCCCGTATCTCACGCGCCTCGCCCAAACTGCGGTGGGCGAGAACGGCGTGGTAATGGATCTTGGCCCACTCGGCGCAGTCACGGCGAAGTCGCTGCCGACGTTGTGCGTCTCGATCTCGGTGGGCGCCCAGGTGTTTCTCCTGCCAATACTCGGAGCGCTCGGAGATTACTCGGATCTGAAGAAGCGACTGATGGCGGTGTTCTGTTACATCGCCGTCACCGCAAACTGTTTGATGTTTTTCGTCAAAGATGATCTTTATCTTTTCGGTGGCGTTTTATTCATCGTCGCGAATGTGTGTTTTGGCGCGGCACTGGTTTTTTACAACGCTTTCCTGCCGGAGATCGCGACTGAAGATCAGGTCGACAAAGTCTCGAGCCGCGGGTTCGCGTACGGGTATCTCGGCGGCGCGCTCCTTTTGGTTTTCAATCTGCTGCTCGTGTTGAGGGCGGAAGAGTTGGGGATATCCACGGGCCTGGCAGTGCGTTTGTCACTCGCGTCCGCGGGCATTTGGTGGGGCGGGTTTGCGCTGATTACTTTTGCGCTGCTGAAGTCGCGTCCGAAGAAAAAGGGTCTGCCGGCGGGCAAAGGTTACATTTCTGCCGGATTTTCTGAGCTCGTCGACACTTTCAAAGAGCTGCGACGTTTGCCACTGACCGCGCGTTACCTGCTCGGATACCTGCTTTATAACGACGGCATTCAGACGGTGGTCTTCGCGTCGAGCGCTTTTCTTGAACAGGAACTCTTCCCGGAAGGCAATCCGGTTTTCCTGCTCGAGATTTTTCTGATGGTGCAATTTGTGGCGGTGGCGGGTGCGCTGCTCTTCGAGCGTCTGGCTTATCTCATCTCGACAAAAAACGCGATCATCGTGTCGCTCGTGATCTGGTCCGGCATCGTGCTCTACACCTATGCCTTTCTGAACAGTGTTCCTGAAGCATGGATGATCGCAGCAGTTATCGCGATCGTGTTGGGTGGTTCGCAGGCGCTTTCACGCTCACTCTTCGCGCGCCTGATTCCGGAAGGTAAAGAAGCTTCGTTCTTTGGCCTCTATGAAGTTTCCGAACGCGGCACGTCGTGGATGGGTCCACTGCTCTTCAGCATCGTGATCGCCCGCACCGGTTCATACCGGCTGGCCTTGTTATCTTTGATTTTCTTTTTCGTGGTTGGATTATTCGTCTTGTGGACCACTGATACAAATCGAGGAATCAGAGAAGCCGCGGAAGAACACGGATAAAAATCCGGATTTTATCCGCGTCATCTGCGGTTAAAACATTCCGGAGAGCAGTACGTCGCCAGGCCGGAGTTCAGACTTAACGCTCGTTCTGCCGGGATCCAGGTCCCGCACCCCTCGCAACGAACTAACTTGTTTCTCGAAGGCACTTTCGGCTGCACTGCTGTAGACGTATTGATGTCTGTGACGACATTCAGCGACTGCACGATTTTCTGGATGAGCTTGAGGTACGGACGCACGCGAGTGTAGACAAGCACGAATACAATGCTCACCAACGCGGCGATAATGAGGTACTTCATGAAACCTAACCGCGATCGTTACCAGTCCCGTACGGCTCATCCTGCGCGCGTCGACGCGGCATCGGATCGGTTGCGCGACGGCGTGGTTGGGATTCCTTGGTGCGGCGGTCCAGACTTCCAGGTGGCAATCCTCGGCCATGCACCGCCTCTTCCAGGATGCGAGTGATCTCCTGCGAAAGCGTCCGGTGCTCGGCGGCCGCGCGGCGGCGGAGGGATTCCTTCAGGTGGTTAGGAACGTATGCGCCGATAAAAACTCCTTTGCGATTTGCCATCTATCCGCCTCTCTCTTGTGTCAGAATCTAACCCTGCAAATACGGAACAGGTCTGTAAGCCGAATTCTGTACTTCGAGTAACTCGAAGTGGCGATCATTCATCTAGTCCAGCCGTTACCGGATGGATCCAGCGACCTACCCGGAGGTCGTAGCGGACCGAAATCCGCTTCGGGCGGGCAGCCCTGATTGACGCCTCCCTATTTGGTCTTGCACCGCGAGGAGTTTGCCTGGCCGCGCATGTCACCACACGCGCCGGTGCGCTCTTACTCTCTCAGATCTCAAATTTGAAATCTGAGATTAGCCTTTCGGCCGCACCGTTTCACCCATCACCTGCGGATTCAGATCTGAGATCTCAAAATCTGAGTTGCCGCCGGCTGG
>JAICQI010000412.1 GCA_025937955.1 Pyrinomonadaceae bacterium | reverse complement strand
GCGGTTGCACAGAGCATAGCTGCCGACGTGATTTGCGGATTGTCTGCCACCCCCAGCGCGTCGGCGATACGCCCGCCGAAGGCGTCGAACATCTCGTTCTTCGTCTTGCTGTCTTCAGTGATGGAGAACCGGTAGCTCTCATAGAGTTTGCGGCTTTCTGCGACAACTCCGCTGATCGTCATCATGATCTCGTTGTGATCGACGCCCGACCCGAAAGCCGGTTCCAGAACGGCGCGCAAGCGGGCCGTCACGGCCTCTTCCAGTCCGCTCATGAAATCCGGTTGATTTTTGACCGGTATGTGAAACGCCGATAGCCGGTCCGCCAGGTTGAAAGTCACCTTGAGGAACTCCAGATACAGCTTCCATTCATCTTGCCGTTTGAGCTTGAGTGCCTGTTCGGGGGCATTCTTTTTTAGCACGGTCACGGATTCGCCGGCCACCGCGAGCATGAGGTCGGCGAGCGAACGTTGCTGTTCACTGTAGGACATGTGAGCCGTGGACATGACGACGTGTGCTCCTGAGCGTGAATAATGGGGCATTATAGCTGAGTGGTAATCTGTCCTCCAAGGGGTTCTAACCTACCCCAGAGTCGGTGAGGAGAACCAGCTGCGCACACATCAATGGCGTCGTGTGGATACCTCTTGGCAAACACCTGCGAGTCGTCCACAATGCGGCGAAAAAAGTCTGGAAGGGACCGGGCTTCCACTTAGCGATGGAAAATCTTCCACTCCTCTTTGTTAAGACAGTCGCACTGCGCCCTTATGTGTTTGTGTTTCTCGCCGCATTCCTTCTCATCGGGGAGCGGCTGCTCGGGTGGCGAAGAACAGGCGTCTTTTTCCTGGCCAGCTGGATCACCGCGTTTGTGTGCGAGTATTCGTCCACGCGCATTGGCGTGCCATTTGGGTTTTACTTCTACACGGGGTCGACCGTCGGCCAGGAACTCTACATTGCGGACGTGCCGTTTATGGACTCGCTCTCCTTCACCTTTTTGCTGTTTTCCAGCTATTGCCTTGCCCTGGTGTTTCTTTTGCCTTCGGTGGTCAGACCGGGCGAGCGACGGTTACAGTTCGTCTTCGATCCAAAAATCAGAACCTCATGGTCAGCCTTGGTGCTGACGGCCACGTTTCTCACTCTCATCGACGTGATCATTGACCCCGTCGCGCTTCGTGGCGACCGGTGGTTTCTAGGACGCATCTATGGCTATCCCGATCCGGGTGTGTATTTCGGAATCCCACTCATGAATTTCGTGGGGTGGGCTGTCGTCGGAGTTCTCGGGCTTGGAATGTACTTTTACGTTGATCGGAGCCTGCCCCCGTTATCCCTGCACAGAGACCGACTTTCCACGACCACGTCCTTATTACTTGGGTGCACGCTGTATTATGGTGTTCTGCTCTTTAATCTGGTGATCACATTCTGGATCGGTGAACCGTTACTGGGTCTGGTCGGAATGATGATCTATCTGCCCGTGACGATCGTGTTCGCTCTTCGCCTACTCAACCGGATCCCCACCCCGAACCTTGTGATTGGAACCACATCCACGTTGGCGTCAGACGCGTAACCGGCCTCTCTCAATGTCTTCGCGCGCCGCGTTGAAACGATCTCGTTTATAATGCTATACAGCGCAGTCACCTAACCAGCATGGGTCGGGACATCACACCATACATCTTGAAGCGTCGGTTCGAGGATGCCGCTCCCCGCAACCTATCCCTCGATTATGCGGCAGCGTTGAATCCCCAGCAGCTGGCGGCTGTCACGGCAGGCGACGGGCCGTCGCTCGTGATCGCCGGTGCGGGGAGCGGAAAGACCCGTACGCTCGTCTATCGCGTGGCCTATCTGATTGATTCTGGCGTAGACCCTTCGAACGTTCTGCTCCTCACATTTACGAGAAAGTCGGCGCAGGAGATGTTGCAACGCGCCGGCGAGCTGATTGGCATGCGAAGCGAGCGGGTGTGTGGAGGAACGTTTCACTCCGTCGCTAATATGCTGCTGCGGCGCTATGGCAGGGGCGTCGGCCTGGAGCCGGGATTCACCATTTTAGATCGAAGCGATGCCGAAGACCTGATTGCGCTTGTGCGGGCGCAGCTCGGGCTCAATGAAAAAGACAAACGATTTCCGCGGAAGAGCACGATCGCGGAAATCTTCAGCAAATCAGAGAACACGCTGCGCAGCCTGGATGATGTTCTTATGGAGGAATTCAGCCACTTTGCCGATCATTGTGAGGCACTTGGCCAACTCCAGACCGGTTATCGAGCAGCGAAACGCCAACGACAATTGGTGGACTACGACGATCTCCTCGTGATGCTCCGCCAACTGCTCATGCAGGATACGGCGGCACGGCAATCGATTTCGCGCTTGTATCGCTACATTCTGGTTGACGAGTATCAAGACACCAATAGGTTACAAGCGGACGTCATCAGGAATCTCGCGGTATCTCATCAGAATGTGATGGTGGTTGGAGACGACAGTCAGTCAATTTATGCGTTCAGAGGGGCGACGTTTAAGAACATCATGGAATTCCCGACCCTGTTTCCCGGTACGACGATCTATAAATTGGAGGAGAACTACCGAAGTACGCAGCCGATATTGAATCTGGCAAATGCAATCATCGAACAAGCCGCCGAGAAATACACCAAACGTCTCTTTACGCGAAAGCTGGATGGACCGCTACCAACGCTGGCTGAGGCCGCCGGGGAGACTGCGCAGTCTCGATTCATCGCCCAGAAAATCCTCGAATTGCGAGAGGAAGGCGTGCCTTTAAGCGAGGTGGCCGTGCTGTTCCGATCGAGTTTTCATTCGTTCGATCTCGAAATCGAGCTGTCGCGCCGGGGCTTGCCCTTTCTTAAACGCGGGGGCGTCAAATTCATCGAGACGGCCCACGTCAAAGATTTATTGGCCCACCTGCGCGTTGTGGCGAATCCTTTCGACACGGTGAGCTGGCATCGCGTCTTGATGCTGGTTGAAGGGGTGGGCCCTAAGAAGGCGCAAGAGTTGTTGACAACGTTGGTCACGTCCGACAAGCCGTACGACACGTTGCGCGCCGTCGCCGGACGTTCGGCTCATGGTCTGAAAAATTTGGCTCATAGTCTCGAAACTCTTTCCGGAGCGGAGGACAAACGAACCGCTGAGCAGGTCAATCATATTTATGAGTACTATCTGCCGATTCTTAAAGAGCAATACGACGACTATCCAAAGCGGATTCGAGACCTCGATCACCTGCATACCATTGCAGAAGGGTATCCGGAAGTCGATACCTTCTTATCCGATCTTGCGCTGGAACCTCCAGACAGCGCGGTGGACGTGGACGCACCGGATCGTGATGAGGAACGGATGGTCTTGTCGACCATTCACTCGGCCAAAGGATTGGAATGGCAATGTGTCTTTGTCATTTGGGTCGTCGATGGAAAATTCCCCTCGCTCTACTCGTTCGTCACGGACGAAGAGCTTGAGGAAGAACGGCGCCTGTTTTATGTGGCCGTCACCCGCGCGAAGCGGCATTTGTATCTGACCTACCCCATCAATGTATTCGATAAGAGCAGCGGCATGTTGCTCTCAAAGCCGACACGGTTTCTGGATCCTGTTTCTCCCGACCTCTTTGATCAGCTTGCATTGGTTGAAGAGGGGTATGAGAGTGACTGGGGTTATCGGCGTGGTGATTTTTAGCCTTATTTGATGTGTGGAGCTGCCCCTGATTCTAGCTCTCCAGCTCACAAAACGCTCTATATTGCGCGCTCTCGCCGCGCTGATTCTTTGCCTGTCGGCAACACCAGTCGCCGCGGAAGGTGGCAATCAGTCGGTTTCCTCGGCGCATCTCTGGAAGCAGATTACGGCAGAAGCTGAAGGATTGGGACTGCCCACGAGGTTTCTCAAAACAGTGCCGTTGGACTTCGTCCACTTTGAGTTTGACGATCTTCAGGCCTTCGCGGCGGAGTACCATCTTGGCGAGCATCGCATGGTATTGAATCGAACGCTCACGTTCAACGTGGCAGGTCGAACACTCCGACCTCTGGCTCGACTGACACATGCAGAGATGGAAACGCTCTACCATGAACTGTTTCACGCCTATATGGATTATCTGATGAGTTTGGAGGCGAAAGGGCAGCCCGACCCGCTGCTCGTTTTTGCCCGCGAGCAGCAGCGTTGTCGATACGGCGCCGTCTTGATCACGCCGGTGGTCCAGCGAAAATCGGAAACCGAGGAGCGATTTCTCAGCGAACATGAATCGTGGGAAGCCTTGAATGAAGCATGGGCGGTCTTTGTCGGCTGGACCGTCTGGAGTCAGCTGGAGCTTCGACAGGGACGGGACCGCTCACTTCAAAAGCCCGGAAAAAGCCGTGATGCATGGCTTCGGCGGCTGGAGGAGGCGGACAGAGAAGGAAAATTACGCGGATATTATGAACCTGAGGAGCTGGCCGAACGCAGCGTGACGAGAAAGCGCTTTTTGGCTCCTCAGTCGCGGATCTCGAAGGAAGAAATTGACCGGCTCATGTCGGGACCGTTGGAGTTTTCACCAGAGTTTGTCAAGCAAGCGGTCCATGTTTTGACTCGGACACAAACCAACGTACGTCCATCCATAGCCTGTTAACTGACCGTACAACTTCTTGAATAGCATGCGTTTTATCCACTCAGACCCAGGCCTGGCTTTCTAGTCACCTCCAGCCATGCGATATGAGGGGACTCGCCTCCACAGAGAGAGCCGCTGAAAATTCTTTTTCGCGCGCAAGGGTACTTGACTTAAAGTTACTTCATCAATAGAATCAGCCGTTTCCTGAACAAGGCTGTATCCGCTGCTCATCACTTCCTCTTTAATTTCGAGGACGGGAGGTGCTGTGCGTGGACCAGCCTACTCTTCTTTCCCATCATTATACTGATGCGAAACGAGGACAACTTTACGATCAGCAGTATTGCGCCGGAGATTTGGGCAGGTACCCAAGTGGCCAAAGGGGGCAGACTGTAAATCTGTTGCCATCGGCTTCCAAGGTTCGAATCCTTGCCTGCCCACCAAAGCAGGCATTTGCTGACGGCAGTGCGGAGTGTTCGAACAAGGCGCCGCTCCGGCGTTCATGCTCACATCATGATGCAATTCAAGGCGGGCGTAGCTCAGCGGTAGAGTCCCAGCCTTCCAAGCTGGCTGTCGTGGGTTCAACTCCCACCGCCCGCTCCAAGAAGACATGAGACGTCGTGAAAAGTTTGGGCGAACCAGGCAGGAATGAACCCACGACAGTGGGGATTTCGAAAGGGGTGGGCCCCTTTCGTGGGGAGCACGCGAGGGGGCTGGCCCCCTCTGCGGGAGGCAGCGAAGCAGGAGCAGGGCTGTGCTGCCGACGGAGTGCGGTTCAGCTCCCACCGGCCGCTCCAAGAAGACATGAGACGCCATAAGGCGAGTGAATCGGGCAACCAACGATAGACCATCGATGCTGACTACCAGAACGGGACCCTTCGCGAATGGCGTATTTCTCTGACATGGCCCACGTAGCTCAGTTGGTAGAGCACGTCCTTGGTAAGGACGAGGTCACGCGTTCGATCCGCGTCGTGGGCTCCATGCGACGCTTGACCCGACCGGGAGCCAACATGATTTGTTGTTGGCGACCGGTATGGACACCACAAGTGTTTAACGCAATGAATACCTCTAGTGTTTCTGGAGAGAAGGAGTGATTTATGGCGAAGGCGAAATATGAGCGGAAGAAGCCGCATGTGAATATCGGGACGATCGGGCACGTGGACCATGGGAAGACCACGTTGACGGCGGCCTTGACGAAGATCAGCGCGGATAAGGG
>JAICQI010000947.1 GCA_025937955.1 Pyrinomonadaceae bacterium | reverse complement strand
CACGCGCGCGCGGGTGGCACAGGCTCAGGCTACTGAGTTGCGGCGCCAACACGTTCAAATACGATCTCGGCAGCGAAGATCGCGAGGGGAATCAGGATTCGACCATTTCCGTTTTCACTCGAGATACTGACGGAACCCCTCGCCACTTCTACTCAGTTCATCCGGCTTTCTCGAGCGACATCGAAGAGCGCGGTATCGATCTGTACTCTCCCGTTTGGCATATCTTGGATCTCACTCCACAGGGGCGCGGTGAGTGGATCGCGGACCTTGGTTACGGCACGAACGTGAGTGCAGCGCGTCGTTGAATGTCGTCGAACCACGTACATCTCTTGGTGAAAGACACGGGCGGGGATGTCATGCCCAGAGGCATGCAGTTTAATCGCCGGACGGCGCACGAAGACAATCGGTGCAAGAACCGCCACGGCGCGTTCTGGGGAGGACCGATATCACGCTACGGCTATCCAAGCCGATGATCATTTGCATCAGTTGCTGGTCTCTATCGAATCATCAGGTTTCTCAGAATTCGATCTTCAAGGGCTGATGCACTAGCCAAGCAAGAACCTTCTGATCTTTTAAGCTCCACGTACCCGACTTGAAGATCAGCATCACCAGATAATCGTCAGGGTCAGTCTGAGCTTTAAGCTTCTGCCAGACATCTCTCGCCGGCTCATCGGCAGTGATCGCGTAATTTGATCCGTATAGCTTCACCCACTGATAGCTTCCGAGGACTTTGTAGAAAGCATTATCTGCTTTGGACGTTTTCGCATTACATTTGTAGTTGATGAGCAGAACAGCCATTGGCACATACCATAGCACACGAGGCACATACGGTGGAAAAAAATTGGCTATGCTGAGGCGCTACTCGGTTACTTCGTCATTGCTGCAGGTATTGTCGCTTCGGCCTTCGTCGGTTGTCCTCGCCAACTTACTGGTCGCGCATAGGGCTTCTCTTGATAACTGCCTGGGTTGTAGAGGATTTTTGCCTCAGTCCGACAAATCGACTTTCAGCAGGGGCTTAGCAGTTTATGAGGGGGGGTAAGTTGTTTAGGTGTGTGACAACTCCGCTCAAGGCACTTCTTAGCTGATCGAGAACCCGTCCTGATAAGATTGCCTGATGAAGGATGGTGTTGATTGCAGGCTTGCCGTCGTCTATCCAGTTTCTGACGACTGCAATGCCCTGCATCCGTGCTTCTTGGGGAGGTCATGAAAGTGCGGTTACAAGTGTATCTGGTAAATTCTTCATTGTTACGTTCAACCCAACGTATATCAGAGAAAAACGTGCTGGCTTTGCCGGAATGAACTGGCTGAGTAGTGACGCTAAATTGATGACCTTGTACCGATGGTATCTTGCGTCCATGCGTCCTCGGCATGAGCCCTCCGTTACCGTGTAGTTGCTCGGGCCTCGATGATTATAGATCTGCGGGGACTTTCCATGAAAATGTGGATAACCCTGTGGATAGACTTCGCCTGTTAAGCCTCAGAGCCTAAATAGAAGCGGCTTTCACCAAATTGCCTAAAAATTCGACTAAATTTCCTGTGATCGTACAGACAGTTTCTCTCCTTCCACTCTGTCATACGCTTTATCCTGTAAGTTCTCAGGTTTCGCAAAACGGTTCCGCATTTCTGAAAATGCATTGGTACGGGCTTCCGGAGCACTGCCGATCTTTGCTATCAGTGGCATTTTTTCACCCTTCAGCCGACTAGTAGCCGTCAGTTATCCACAGCTCTTTTTTGTCACCCCTGCCTCTCCGAGCTCCTTGTTGATGCTCAGGAACGTTTGAGCGCGCCACTTGAAGGAGTTAAACTTCTTATATGGCCGTTTACCTCGCCAGGAATTGCCCCAAGTGCGGTAACTACTGGGGCGTTACGATCGCT
>JAICQI010000297.1 GCA_025937955.1 Pyrinomonadaceae bacterium | reverse complement strand
TGGGTCTCGCCTTTCGGCGTTACTTTGCCGACGAGGATCGAGCCCGGCTTCACCTGGGCGCCGATGCGAATGATGCCGCTCTCGTCGAGATCGCGGAGCATGTTCTCACCAACGTTCGGAATGTCGCGCGTGATCTCTTCCGGACCGAGCTTCGTGTCGCGCGCTTCGATTTCGAGCTCTTCGATGTGAATCGAGGTGTAGTAGTCCTCTTTCATGAGTCGCTCGGAAACGAGGATCGCGTCTTCGAAGTTGTAACCGCGCCACGGCATGAATGCGACCAGCACGTTGCGTCCGAGCGCCAGCTCGCCGCGGTCGGTACATGGACCATCGGCGATGACCTGGCCCTTCTGCACGCGCTCGCCGACGTGGACGATCGGGCGCTGATTGATACAAGTGTTCTGGTTGGAACGCTTGAACTTGATCAACGTGTAGATGTCAGCCGTCACCTCGCGCGAGATCGTGCCATCGACGTTGTGATCGGCTTTGACGATGATGCGTTCGGAGTCGACGTAATCGACCACTCCGTCGCGCTTCGCAGTTACCACCGCGCCCGAGTCACGCGCAGTCACCTTCTCCATGCCGGTGCCGATGTACGGCGCTTCGGCGCGGAGCAGCGGTACCGACTGGCGCTGCATGTTCGAACCCATCAACGCGCGGTTCGCGTCGTCGTTCTCGAGGAACGGGATCAGCGAAGCGGCCACCGAAACGAGTTGCTTCGGAGAGACGTCGACGTATTCGATGTCCTTGCGCAGTGCCAGAATGAACTCGCCGGCTTTGCGCGCAGCGTTACGCTCGTTGATGATGTTGCCATCTTCGTCGAGCTCGATGTTGGCCTGTCCGACGACGTGCTTGTCTTCTTCCCATGCCGTCAGGTAGAACGGCCACGGCTCAAACTCCGCCTTGCGGCTCTCCTCGCCAACCTTCTTGTTTGCCTTTTCGACGTCTTCCAGCGGAATGTGATCGCCGGGCTTGAGCTTCGTGTCGCCGCCGTTGATGACGCGAACGTATTCCACGACGCGCCCGTCAATCACCTTGCGATAAGGAGCCTCGATAAAGCCAAACTCGTTGATGCGCGCGAAGCACGACAGACTCGAGATCAATCCGATGTTCGGACCTTCAGGCGTCTCGATGGGACAGATGCGTCCGTAGTGTGTGGGGTGAACGTCGCGCACTTCGAACCCGGCGCGTTCACGCGAAAGACCACCCGGTCCAAGCGCCGAGAGACGACGTTTGTGCGTGATCTCCGAGAGCGGATTCGTCTGGTCCATGAACTGCGACAACTGGCTCGAGCCGAAGAACTCACGCACCGCCGCCGTCACGGGCTTGGCGTTGATGAGATCGCGCGGCATCGTCGTCTGCATTTCCTGGTGAATCGACATCTTCTCCTTGATGGCGCGCTCCATGCGCTCGAGACCGATGCGGAACTGGTTCTCCAGCAACTCACCGACCGCGCGCACGCGTCGATTACCAAGGTGATCGATGTCGTCAGCTTGAAACTCCGACGGGTTCTTGCGCATCTTCAGGACGTATTCCACTACTTCGTAAAAGTCGTTTGCCGAGAGTAGTGGATCCTCGATGCGCTCGCGCTCCGGCTTGCCCATCTTGATGTTGAACTTCAGACGTCCGACGCGCGAGAAGTCAAACTTGCGCGGGTCGAAGAACATCGCTTCGAGCAAGCGGTAAGCTGTTTGCACGGTCGGCGGATCGCCCGGTCGCATCTTGCGATAGATTTCGAGCAGAGCATCGACCGGCTTGGTGATGACGTCTTTCTTCAGCGTCAGCGAGAGCACTGGTCCAACGTCGTCGCGCTCCGGGAAGAACACGGCGAAGCCCGTAATTTTGGCTTCGACGATCTCCTGAAGTTTCGCCGGCGTGATCTCGTTGTTGGCTTCGAGAATGATCTCACCGGTCTCGGTGTTGATGATGTCGCTGACCGTGAAGGCGCCTTCGAGTTGAGATGAATCAACCTCGACCTCCCCGATGTTGGATTTCCGCAACCCGTCGAGCGCGGTGTTAGTGACTTTCTTGCCACTGCGAACGATCGGATCCGGGCCGCGTCCCTTGATGTCGAAGTCGACCTTCATGCCGACGAGGTTTGTTTCGCCCTGTTCCGGAACCTGGACCATCAGGCGACCGTCTTCGAGACGAACCTCGTCAGTGATATAGATCGCGCGCAGCATGTCCTCGTCGGTAAACGAGGCGTTCTTCACCGCTTCTTCGAGCTGCGAATCGGTACGGAGACCCTTCAGGTCGGTTTTCTGGTTAAACCAGAGGCCGAGTGCGCGCAGGAAGATCGAAGCGAGAAACTTGCGCTTGCCGACGCGAACGTAAAGCAGATTCTTCTGGTCATACTCAAACTCGACCCACGAACCGCGATACGGAATGATCTTCGCCACATATATCGCGCCCCGTTTGAAGAAGACGCCGGGCGAGCGGTGCAACTGAGAAACGATGACGCGCTCAGTGCCGTTGATGATGAAGGTACCGTTGTCAGTCATCAGCGGGATTTCGCCGAAGAAGACTTCTTCTTCTTTGATGTCGCGGATGGACAACACTTCCGTGTCCGGATCTTTGTCGAAGACAGTGAGCCGGATCTTCACCTTCAGCGGAACGCTGTAGCTCATACCGCGTTCCTGACATTCCTGCTGGTCGTGTTTGTGCTTCAAGCCGACGGGCTCGCCGCAGTTTTCGCAAAGCTGCGGGCGCACGAAGTTGAAAGTGCCGCAGCGATGACAGAGAGTTTCGCCCGCTGCAAGCGGGTTCACCTTGATCGTGGCGCCGCAGTTTTTACAATTTGAGCGCAGGTAGTTGAGACCTTCGAGGCGTCCGCATTTGCACTGCCAGTTACCAATCTGGTACTCGACAAAGTCGAGTGTGGCGGTGCCGCGGAAGTCGGAGATCGGGAACACTGATTGAAAGACAGCCTGGAGGCCGGTAGCTTCGCGCTCTTCCGGCAGCAGATCCATCTGGAGAAAACGGTTATACGACTCGCGTTGAATCTCGATAAGATTAGGAATCCTGACGGCGGTGGCGATCTTGGAAAAGTCCTCACGCTCAGGCGCCTGACTGGTTCGTCTTCCTAACCCCGAATTGATTGTTTGAAGCAGATTTGCAGACATGTGAGATTCCCTTTTATTAATTGCCAATTAAAGACGCCAAAGCGCGGTCAGAGCGCACAATGCCCTGACCGCTTGTTACGCAAAAGCGGGCGGATCTTTCCGTCAAATTTTTTGGGAGTAACGCCAGCGCCTCAATACTCCCTTAACTTAGCCACTAACAATTCCAGTGTCAAGCCAGGCCGCGGGATTTACACGGAAAATGCGGATTTGATCCGTAATCAAATCCGTGTTCATCCGTGTTACTTAACTTCAACAGTCGCGCCCGCGTCGGAGAGCTTCTGCTTGATCGTTTCCGCCTCTTCCTTCGAAACGCCTTCCTTAACTGCCTTGGGGGCTGCTTCTACCAGGTCCTTGGCTTCTTTCAATCCCAGCGCAGTCACTTCGCGGACAACCTTGATCACGTTGATCTTGTTGCCACCGACTGCCTGCAGGACTACGTCAAACTCAGTCTTCTCTTCCGCGGGGGCCGCAGCCTCGCCACCACCGGCCGCCGCCGCTGGGGCTGCGACTGCCGCTGCCGCTGCTGATACGCCGAAAGTCTCTTCCAGATCCTTCACGAGCTGTGATGCTTCCAGAAGGGTCATACCTTTTAAGAATTCAATAACGTCTTCGCGTGTTGCTGCCATGATAACCTTTCTATCCTCCTCAAAATCCTTATGCGGTTTTCTGTTCGCCAATCTGCTTGATAACGACTGCCAGGTTGCGCGGCACGGCCGAAATCACCGTCACCAGGCGCTGCGCCTGACAATTGATTAGGAACATCACCTTCGAAATCAGTTCTTCCTTCGACGGCAAACTGGCGATCGCTTCGACGTCATTCAGAGCGACGACCTTGCCCTCTACTATTCCGGCCTTGAAAGTAAAAATGTCCGGATTCGCCTTTGCAAACTTTGAAATCGCTTTCGAGAGACCGACGGGGTCGCCGGTACCCAGCGCCACCGCAGTCACACCTTTGAAATGTTCAGATGCGGCTTCGATTGCCGTTCCTTCCGCGGCGCGGCGCGCCAGCGTGTTCTTTACCACTTCATAAGAGACGCCCGCCTCGCGCAGTTGATTGCGAAGCTCCTGGTCTTTCGCGACCGTCATCTTCTTAAACCCAACCAGCATCGCGGCCTTGGCGTTCTTAAACTGTTCGGTGAGAGCGTCGAGATCTTGTTGTTTTTGTGCTTTTGATTTCATTGTGTCAGCTTCCCACCTTTACTTCGCGTACAACGCTTCGTCCAGCAAAACTCCCGGACTCATCGTGGCGGCGAGGTTCACTTTCTTAACGTATTTACCTTTTGCGGTCGCCGGCTTTGCTTTCACGACGGCATCGAGCAGCGCTTTCGTGTTGTCGCGCAGCTTGTCAGTATCGAATGAAACCTTGCCGACGCCAACGTGGATAACACCAGTCTTATCGACGCGGTATTCCACCTTACCGGCTTTGGTCTCTTTGATTGCCGTCGCTACGTCAAAAGTGACGGTGCCGGTTTTCGGGTTGGGCATGAGACCACGCGGGCCGAGCACCTTACCCAGTTGACCGACGAGACGCATCATGTCAGGTGTTGCGATCACGGCGTCGAAATCGGTCCAGCCGCCCTTGATCCTGGTGACAACGTCTTCGCCACCGACGATATCGGCGCCGGCTTCTTCGGCTTCTCTAACCTTGTCGCCCTGGGCGATTACGAGAACCGTCTTCGACTTGCCCAGGCCGTGCGGCAGCACGATGGTGCCACGCACAAGCTGATCTGCTTTGCGCGGATCGACGCCGAGCCACATTGTTAACTCAACGGTTTCGTCGAACTTCGCGAAAGCGATCTCTTTGACTTTTGCTATTGCTGTTTCGAGAGTGTATTTGCGTCCCGGCTCGAGCTTCTCGAGCGCGGCGCGATACTTCTTTCCGTGCTTCTTCATTCTCTATCTCCGAGGTGCAAACGGGATTTGAATCCCTCCCTCTTAATAGGTCGTCCAGTCCCGTGGGAACTATTCAACCGTGAGGCCCATCTGCCGTGCAGTACCTTCGATCGTTCTAATCGCCGATTCCAAACTCGTCGTGTTCAGATCCTGCAACTTCGTCTTCGCGATCTCCTCGATCTTGGCCTTCGAAATCGTTCCCACCTTTTCACGATTGGGCTTTCCCGAACCTTTCGGAATTCCAGCCGCCTTCTTCAGCAGGTCAGCCGCCGGTGGGGTCTTGGTTTCAAACGTAAACGAGCGATCTGCAAACACGGTGATGACCACGGGCACTTTGAGATCCGGATCCATCTGCGCGGTCTTCGCGTTGAAAGCCTTGCAGAACTCCATGATGTTCACGCCGTGCTGGCCCAATGCCGGGCCGATTGGCGGTGCCGGATTGGCCTTGCCCGCAGGCACCTGTAGCTTTATGTAACCTGTAATCTTCTTTGCCATCTTTAAATATAGGTCCTATATGACCAATAGGTCCTATTCCTCTTCCGCGAACGTAACCTTCTCGACATCGAGGAAATTCAACTCCACGGGCGTTGAACGTCCGAAGATCGTCACCGTCACCTTCAGCGTGGATTTGTCCTCGTTAACCTCTTCAACCTTGCCCGTAAAACTCTGGAACGGTCCCGACTTGATGCGCACCGTCTCGCCGGCCGCATACGAAAACTTCGGCTTCGGCTTCTCAGCAGCTTCAGCCTGCTGGTTCACGATCTGATCGACTTCCTGCGGCGTCAACGGCGTCGGGTTGTGACCACCGACAAACCCCGTGACCTTCGGAGTCGACTTGATCATGTGAAAGACGTTGTCCGGGATGTGGCCGCGCTCGTCGCAGTCGATCTGAACCAATACGTAACCGGGATAGAACATACGGGCCGACTCGATGCGCTTGTTGCCGCGCATCTCCACCACGGTTTCGGTGGGCACCAGGACCTCGGTGATCTCGTTTTGCAGATCGGTGTCCCGGATGCGCGCCTTCAGGCTGTCGCGTACTTTTTTCTCGTGTCCCGAGTACGTATGAAGGATAAACCACTGCTGCATTAGTAACTCTTTTCCTCAGGCGAGGCCCAAAAACCTTGCTACCTTTTCAATTACCCAATCGAGTCCCACAATCAAGCGCGACAAAGCCTGGTCTACTGCGAACAGATAGACCGCGAAAAAGACCACCGCGATCAGCGTAATGATCGTGGTGTTCTGGACGTGCTTGAAAGTCGGCCAGGAAACCCGCTTCATCTCAGCTCGCACGTCGTGCAAGAACTGAATTAAGCGCGGCGGGCCTCCCGAATGCGATTCGCCACGGCCACGCTCACGTCGAGCAACCTTGCCCTCCACACCTTCGCCAAAGCGCGTCGTTCGCGGCGGCACTAATGGCGCATCTGGATTATCTGTCTCAGCCATAAAACGCTCTATCAATCAAATGGCAGGGGTACCAGGATTCGAACCCGGACTTTCGGTTTTGGAGACCGACGTGCTAACCGTTGACACTATACCCCTACAGTCATTGCCAACCGGCAAATGGTCGTCACTTGGTCTCTTTATGACCCGTGTGCTTGCGGCAACGGCGACAGAATTTGCTGAATTCCAGACGGTCGGGCGTGGTCTTCTTATTCTTGGTCGTCACGTAGTTCCGACTCTTGCAATCCTGACACTGAAGCACAATGTTATCGCGTGGCATTTCTTTAACACCTCAAATAGGTCCTATTAGGACCTATACGACTCATACACCTATTCCACAACATCCGAAACCGTGCCGGCTCCCACCGTGCGACCACCTTCACGAATAGCGAAGCGCAAGCCCTTCTCCATCGCGATCGGCGCGATCAACTCGATCTCCATCGCCACGTTGTCGCCCGGCATCACCATCTCCACACCTTCCGGCAAGTGCGCCACCCCCGTCACGTCCGTCGTGCGGAAGTAGAACTGCGGCCGGTATCCCGTGAAGAACGGCGTGTGTCGTCCACCCTCTTCCTTCGTCAGCACGTATGCTTCCGCCTTGAACTTCGTGTGCGGCGTGATGCTGCCCGGTTTGGCGATCACCTGTCCGCGCTCGATGTCGCGACGCTCAACGCCGCGCAGCAACAAG
>JAICQI010000536.1 GCA_025937955.1 Pyrinomonadaceae bacterium | reverse complement strand
AGATCCGACAACGACGGTGCTGTCGTAACGCAGCAACAGATGACATTTGATATTCCCGCCGGGACGCTTGAATCCACACTCGTTGTCTTCCAGAAAACATCCGGACTGCAAGTCGTGATTCCCAACGATGCGATGCGCACTATTGCCTCGCCGGGCGTCAAAGGCGGTTTTTCTGCCGAGCAGGCCTTGCGCGAGATTTTGCGCGGCACAGGCATCAGCTATCGCTTCAGTGACAAGCGAACAGTGATCCTCGAGATTCATGCTGGTCCTGAATCAGTCGAGGTCAGAGAAGACTCGCGTGTGGTCCTTTCCTCGACAAAGTACACGGAACCCTTACTCGACACTCCGCAAACGATCAACGTAATCACGAAGGAAGTAATCGAAGAGCAAGGCGCAACCACACTGCGCGACGTTTTGAAAAATGTTCCCGGCCTGACAATCACCGCGGGCGAAGGAGGCAATCCTGCCGGAGATAATTTAACCCTGCGCGGCTTTAGCGCACGCAACGACATCTTCGTTGACGGTGTACGCGATATAAGCCCGCAGTCGAGAGATCCTTTCAACCTCGAACAAGTGGACGTCGTTAAAGGTCCAGGCTCGGTCTATACCGGACGCGGTTCCACGGGCGGCTCGATAAACTTGCTCAACAAGACTCCCGGTCTCAGAAGATCTTTCGGCGGTACGCTCGATTTTGGCAGTGATCGCACACGCCGTGCGACTGCTGATATAAACGTTCCTTTTGGCGATAGTCTCGCATTTCGCATGAACCTTCTGGGCCATCAGTCAGGCGTGGCCGGCCGCGACGTCGTTGAGTTTGATCGCTGGGGAGTGGCGCCGTCGCTTAGCTTCGGTGTCGGTAAACCAACACGCTTCACTGCCAGCTATTACAAACTGAAACAGAACAATATCTCTGACTACGGAATTCCGTGGGTCCCAGTGACAAACAACGTGCTGGTTGAGTTTCGCGATCGTCCCGCGCCCGTGCCACGCAACACTTTTTACGGACTCCGAGATCGTGATTTTGAAAGCTTGAACGCCGATCTCGTGACCCTCAAATTCGAGCGCGATTTCGACGACAACTTATCACTGCGAAACCAGTTTCGTTACGCTAATTCATCCAGAGACTCGATCGCGACCCCGCCACGTTTCGCGAGTAACAATTCAACAGTTATCAATCGTGAGATGCGCTCGTGGCTAACAGAAGACGTAGTTTGGGACAACCAGAGTGATTTCATTGCGCACTTTTCAACCGGTACAGTCGAACATTCACTGATCACCGGAATGAACCTTACGCACGAGAGTAATATTCGCAAGACTCGCACTGCCCCGAACATGCCCACGACTTTGCTGAATCCGAATCCCGACGACGTCTTCACCGGTGTAATCACGACTAGTCCTATCGTTTGCGACGTTACTGCAAACTCGCAGGCAGTTTACTTATTTGATACAGCGAAATTCGGAAATAAGTGGGAGTTCAACGGTGGCCTTCGCTGGGACCGTTTTGACGCTGATGGAATAACAACGACCGGCGCCCCTGTTTCGCGCGTCGATAAAATGCTCAGCGTGCGCGCCGGCGCCGTCTTCAAACCGTTGCCGCAGGGATCTATTTATGCGTCATACGGGACTTCTCTCAACCCGTCGCTGGAAGGTCTCTCGTACAACACGGCCAATACAGTCATCGATCCGGAAAAGACTTACACCGTCGAAGCGGGAAGCAAGTGGGACTTCTTTGGCGGCCGTATCCTGTTGAGTGGCGCCATCTTCCGTGTTGAGAAGCTCAACGCGCGAACACCTGGTGTTTCGCCTGGAGATCCGCCGCAGGTTTTAGAAGGAAAGCAGTTGGTCAAGGGTTTGGAATTAAGCGCGGAAGGAAATCTTACGCGTGAATGGCAGGTGCTCGCGGGCTACACTTTCCTCGACAGCAAGACGGTGGACTCAAACGTCCCGGCAGAGATTGGAAAAGAATTAGTTAACACTCCACCGCAATCGTTCAACATTTGGAGCACATATCGCTTGCCTTCAGGTTTTCATTTCGGCGGCGGCGCACGTTTTGTCGATCGCCGTTTTGGCAACACTATCAACACTCGTTTCGTCGATTCATATTGGACCTTTGATCTCATGGCTTCTTACCCGATTTCCAGCCATGTGGATCTCAGGCTCAATATCTCCAACCTGACAGACAAGTTCTATTTCGATCGCATTGGCGGCGGTCACATCGTACCTGGACCAGGACGAATGGCGATGTTGAGCACGAGTTTCAGGTTCTAAGCGAATGCTGTTGCAGATTCCGGAAGTCTTGAGCGCCGATCAGATCCTCGGATGTCGCAAGGTGCTCGAAAGCAATGATTGGGTCGACGGCCGCATCACCGCAGGTCACCAGTCCGCTCGCGCAAAAGACAATCTCCAACTTCCTGAAGACAACGAAGATGCCAGGCAGCTTGGCAACACCATTCTGCAGGCGCTCGAAAACAATCCCTTATTCATGGCGGCGGCGTTGCCGCTGAAAGTGTTTCCGCCGCTCTTCAACCGTTATCAGGATGGGCAATCCTTCGGTAATCACGTTGACAATGCCATTCGTCAGGTCACGGGCACGCCGCATCGAGTGCGCACGGATCTTTCCGCGACATTGTTTTTCAGCAATCCCGATGAATATGACGGAGGCGAGTTGGTTGTCGAAGACACGTACGGCGTGCACTCAGTGAAACTGCCTGCCGGTCATCTGATTCTTTACCCGGCATCGAGCCTGCATCACGTTCGTCCAGTTACTCGCGGGGCAAGATTGGCCTCGTTCTTCTGGATACAAAGCATGGTGCGCGACGATGGTGAGCGCACAATTCTTTTTGATCTCGACGTCGCTGTTCAGCGTCTGATGTCAGACGTGCCTGACCACCCGAGCGTAGTTGAGTTGACTTCCCTTTATCACAATCTGCTGCGACGTTGGGCGGACGTGTGAAATCGTTATGAAGAAGTTTCGCAAGATAATTTTTTGGTGTCATTTACCAGTTGGCGCGCTCGCCGGGGTCGTGATCCTGATCATGTGCGTGACCGGTGTTTTGTTGAGTTACGAAAAGCAGATCACTTCGTGGGCCGACACACGTGGTTACCGCTCAGCACCGCCAACTGCCGGGGCGCAACATCTTCCGATTGAAAACCTGATCGCTAAAGCTCGCGAGACACGCGGGGCCATGCCGACGGCGATAACTCTGAAGTCAGATCCTGAAGCGCCTGCCGAAATAGCATTCGGTCGTGAATCAACACTCTTCGCTAATCCTTACACGGGCGTGATTCTCGGTGAAGGTTCGCAGAAGACTCGCGCGTTCTTTCGCACGGTGACCGACTGGCACCGCTGGCTCGGCGCCAAAGGTGATAATCGCAGTGTTGCGCGTGCGATCACGGGCGCTTGTAATCTCGGTTTCCTGTTTCTCGTCATGAGCGGCTTCTATCTCTGGTGGCCGCGAAACTGGAATTTGAAGGCAGTACGGAATGTCACCTGGTTCCGCCGCGGTCTGCCGTCGAAAGCGCGCGATTTCAATTGGCATAACGTGATTGGCTTCTGGTCGGCCGGACCGCTGTTTATCGTGGTTCTCTCGGCGGTCGTGATCTCGTATACATGGGCGGGAAATCTCGTGTATCGCATTGTTGGTGAGACGCCGCCCGCGCCGCGTGCTAATCAACCACCAGCGAATCGTGATAACGCCGCTCAGCCTACTTTCGAGAATCTCAACTCGGCATGGACGCGTGCCGAACAACAGGTTAGTGATTGGAAGAGTATCTCACTGCAACTGCCCGCTGCTGCCGCGGCGCCGCTCACGTTCAATATCGACCGTGGCACTGGTGGACAACCACAAAAGCGAGCTCAGCTCGTTCTCGATCGCGCAACGGGCAACGTGGTTCGGTGGGAACCGTTTTCCTCGTACACTCGTGGACGCCAGCTTCGTTCGATTCTGCGCTTCGCACATACCGGCGAGGTGGTGGGAGTAGTGGGACAAACGATCGCCGGACTTGTTTCGACCGGCGGTGCTGTGCTCGTTATAACAGGACTGGCACTTGCGATCCGGCGTCTTCGTGCATGGCTTGGAAGGCGATCGAAGTGGTCGCAGCCTAGTGCGATTCACGTATCGGAACCGATTCCAAATTCTGCGGGCGATTAAAGCCGAGGTCTAATGTTATACTGGCGCGCATTACAATTTGACTTGCGACGCGCATGTAAACATAGATGGACGCAGAAAAACTGAAACACTTCCAAAATCTTCTTCTCAGCCAGTTACGCCAGAACACCGAACAGATCCGTACCGATCAAGCAGCGGCACTCGAGTTTTATGACGACGGTGTCAAAGACAGCGTGGATCTGTCCGTGCAGGATTTGAACAAAGAGATCGCGCTGCGCCTCGGTGAACGCAGTTCCAAGGTGGTCGCAGACATCGATCAGGCGCTCTTGCGTATCAAGGAAGGAAGCTACGGGATTTGCGCGCGTTGTAGCCAACCGATCGACGAGCGTCGCCTCGAAGCCATCCCCACCGCACGCTACGACGCCGTCTGCCAGGCCGCAATCGAAAGCGCCAACGGCGAAGACGATCTACCAACACTGTAATCTAGGAGAGATCAGGAAACTAAAAATAGAACAAGTCAGGAAGAGGGGCTTGCCCCCGCTGTTTGAATTCGACGAGCGGGGGCAGCCCCTCTTCCTGACTTGTTCTATTTAATGGCGCCTCATGCCTTCGGGTGTGCTTT
>JAICQI010000402.1 GCA_025937955.1 Pyrinomonadaceae bacterium | reverse complement strand
AGGGCAACAGTGCGAATATCTTCGAGTCGTTTATTTTTTGAAACGAGCACGACGCTCAACACGTCTTTCCGCGAACCGACACAAACATTCGGCACCAGCGAGCCCCCGGCGATCCTTTGATACTCAATCACGGGCACGAGCGCGACTTCGACTGACGACTGCGCCAGCAATTGCGCACAGCGCGCCGGCACGGCCTCAATAAAATCGATACTGCCCTCGTGTGGTCCTTGTAAAAAGCTCCAAATTAAAGGTGCGGAATTAAGATAGCTGGAGGCGGCGACTCGGATTTTCATTATATTTTTAGCCGCAGATGAACGCGAATGAACGCTGATCTGAGCGGCGTTTATCTGCGTTCATCTGTGGCTAAAAAATACTCTATAAACTACTATTCGCCAATGCCCATTTACGATGTGACGGTTCCGCTGCGGAATGAATTGCCCACCTGGCCCGGCGATCCTGCGGTGAAGATCACCGATCTTTCAAGTTTGGCCAACGGTGACAGCGCGAACGTTACGGCGCTGAATTTCAGCGCACACACGGCTACGCACGTCGATGCACCCGCGCATTTCATCGAAGGCGCGGCGAAAGTTGAGTCTTTGGACTTGAACGTGTTGATTGGCGAAGCGGAAGTGATTGCAGTTCCGGAAGACTATCGCGCCATCGATAACGAGTTTGTATTGACTCATTGCCCACCAGGCGCGACACGACTACTTTTCAAAACCCGAAACTCCGCGTTCTGGAGTGAACCCAGGCTCGAATTTCGCAGAGACTTCACTTACCTCGATCTCGAAGCAGCGAAGACGCTGGTCCAGCGTGGCGCAAAACTGGTTGGCATCGATTATCTCTCGATCGAGAAGTTTCATTCAGAGAAGCACGAGACCCATCTCGCGCTGCTATCGCACGGCGTGGTCATTGTCGAAGGCTTGAATCTCAGCGACGTTCCGGCCGGTAAGTATGAACTGATCTGTCTGCCATTGCGTTTACAGAGCAACAAAGGCGACGGCGCCCCGGCGCGAGTAGTCTTGAGAACGAGGTGAACGATCAAACAGGCGGATCCAAAGTATCGCGAGCGAGTTTACGCAATGGTCAGGCGTATCCCGTCCGGACGCGTGATGACTTACGGCCAGATCGCGGAGTTGCTCGGCGACGGCTACACGCCCCGCACCGTCGGCTTTTGCATGCATTCATCACCTGATGGAACGCCGTGGCATCGCGTCGTCAACGCACAAGGCGGATGCTCGACGGGCAAGGTCGTGCTGCCACATGACAGGCAACAACGTTTGCTCGAACTCGAAGGCGTCGTCTTCGACAAGAACGCGCGCTGCGATCTGCAACAGTTTTTATTCATTCCCAAAACGAGATCTCAAAAGCCTAGAGGTGCAAGTCTGTACAAACCAAAAACCTCCACCCGAGGAGAAAAGCGATGAGTTCAGATTCCATGCAACAACGCGTTCCCTACGCCGTGAGCCCGCCGCGCTATTCAGTCGCGCATCAAATGGTCACCACTGCTTTCGAGTTGCCGAATTATCGCGTCGTGCAGAACCTCGGCGTCGTGCGCGGCATCGTCGTGCGCTCGCGAAACATCTTCGCCACGATCGGAGCGGGACTGCAAACCATCGTCGGCGGAAACATCACCGTGTGGACCACGCTGTGCGAACAAACGCGCAGCGATGCTTTCGACATCATGATTCAACACGCCACCGAAGTCGGCGCGAACGCAGTGATCGGCGCACGCTACGACACCACGGAAATCGGACAGGGCGTCACGGAAGTGCTGGCTTACGGCACCGCCGTGATTGTCGAGCCTGCCAATCCCGGGGAAAGCTTTCGTTCATGACACTTGATGAAATTCCCTTTGCCAAATTGCTTGGTATTGAGGCTGATTTAGTCGAGCCCGGACATGCGGTGCTCTCAATGAAGATCCGCGAAGAGCTTTTGCGAAACGGTGGCATCGCACACGGCGGTGCAATCGCCGCCCTGATCGACTCGGCAATGGCTTTCGCGATCGTGCCGCTACTGTCAGAAAACGAACGCACGATCACAGTCGATCTCACGATTCACTATATGCGACCGTTAATTGGAGGAACCGCGCGAGCATCGGCGCGCGTGGTGCGTGCGGGCAGGAGAATCGTCACAGTTTCGGCGGAACTCTTCGATTCACAAGAGAAACTCGCCGCCACGGCACTCAGCACTTACCTCCGTTTATCTGTCTAATCCGCGTTTGTTATTATCCTCGTGTGGAAGATTTAAGGAAATTCGCGCACTACTTTCGGAAATACAAACTCCAACTAATCATCGGAATATTCTGCATCTTCACCAGCACGGCGATGGGTCTTTTCATTCCGCTCATCGTTGGCCAGGCGATTGACGAGAATTGGAATGAAATCTCCTGGACGAAACTGACCATCGCTGCCGGCAAAGTGCTGGGCGCAAGTCTCATCAGTGGTATCTTTCTCTTTCTGCAACGCCGGATTTTGATCGGCATGTCGCGCAACATCGAGTACGACATGCGACAGACGTTTTACCAGCACCTCGTCAATCAGCCGCTCTCGTTCTTTCACGAACATCGCACCGGCGATCTGATGGCGCGAGCTACCAACGATCTCAGCGCGGTCAGGCAACTCGCCGGACCGATGATCATGTACAGCTTGCAGACGTTGTTTGTCGTGATCCTCGTGCTGCCGCTGATGTTCATCCTCAACTGGTGGTTAACGTTGCTGCTTTTTGTCACGATGCCGCTCATCTCGTTGACAGTGAAGTTTTTTGGCCAGCAGGTCCACAGCCGCTTCGAAAAGATTCAGGACTTCTTCGGGCAAATCACGGCGCGTGCGCAGGAAAACTTCAGCGGCGTGCGCGTGGTGCGCGCGTACGCACAGGAAGACGCCGAGATGGCGGCGTTCAACAATCTCAACTGGCAGTACGCGGAGCGTAATCTCGGTCTCGTGCGCGTCGAGGCGTTGATGCGGCCGTTGATGACGTTTCTGATTGGGTTTGGCTACGTGCTGATCATCTGGGCGGGCGTGCCGCTCGCGGTGCGGGGAGAGATCTCAGTCGGCGAGTTTACGATGTTCAATCTCTATCTCACGCGGCTGATCTGGCCTTTGATCGCGCTCGGCTACGTTGTGAATCTTTATCAACGTGGGACTGCGAGTTTGAAGAGACTCAACGCGATCCTGCGCATCGAGCCGTCGATCGCGGATGCGGCGGGCGTGGTCGAGCAGCCACCGATCAAAGGCAAGATTGAGTTTCGTAATCTGACGTTTCGTTATAACGCGAACGAAGAGCCTGTGATCAGGGACTTAACGCTGACGATTCCCGCCGGGCATACGGTTGCTCTTGTGGGACGCACCGGCAGCGGAAAGTCGACGATCGCGAATTTGATCCCACGTTTGATCGAAGCTCCCGCGAATACCGTCTTCATCGACGGCGTGGATATTCGCGATTATCCGCTGGCGCAACTCCGCTCGAGCATTGGCTACGTGCCGCAGGAGACGTTTCTGTTTAGCGATTCCGTGAAGGGCAACATCGCGTTTGGCGTTGAGAAGGCGGAGCAGGCGGAGGTTGAGTGGGCGGCTGAGATAGCGGGTTTGTCTGAAGACATCAAAGGTTTTCCGGATCGCTTCGAAGCACTCGTAGGCGAGCGCGGTATCACGCTTTCAGGCGGTCAAAAACAGCGCACGGCGATTGCACGCGCGGTTTTGCGTGAGCCGAAGATCCTGATCCTCGACGACGCATTGTCGTCAGTCGATACGTACACCGAGGAGAAGATCCTGGGTCAGCTTCGCGGCGTGATGCGCGATCGCACCAGCGTGATCATCTCGCATCGCATCTCAACGGTTCGCGAGGCTGACATGATTTGCGTGTTGGATGAAGGCCGCATCATCGAGCAGGGAACACATGACGAGTTGCTCGCGCTCGGCGGTGAGTATGCGGATTTGTATGAACGGCAATTACTTGAGGAAGAATTGGCTGCCACTTAATTAGCCACGGATTACACGGATAAACACGGATTAATGTCGACAGCGGTAAAACAGTTTCACGAAGAAGAGGCGATTGGGAAGACTTACGATCTCCAGGTTGCGCGCCGGCTGCTGCGCTACCTGAAACCTTATGTCCGTCTACTCACCGGCGCTCTGGCCCTCACGCTCGCACTAAATCTGCTCGGCGTGTTGCAGCCGAAGTTTACGCAGTATGCGATCGACTGGTACATCCTGCCGCGCACAACCGACGGGCTGACGGTGCTCGTTGGCCTGTATCTGGCGTCGCAGGTACTGCGCCTGTTCTTCTCGTACTTTCAATCCATTTTGGTGAACAGCGTCGGGCAATACACGATGTTCGACATTCGCAAAGAGCTCTACGACAAGCTTCAGCACCAGGAAGTTGCTTATTACGATCGCAATCCAGTGGGCCGCATCATGACGCGGCTGACGGCAGACGTCGATGCGCTCAACCAGTTGTTCACTGAAGGCGTGACTGACCTG
Source organism: Pyrinomonadaceae bacterium (assembly GCA_025937955.1). Taxonomy (GTDB): domain Bacteria; phylum Acidobacteriota; class Blastocatellia; order Pyrinomonadales; family Pyrinomonadaceae; genus PSRF01. Next base: position 1,388 of record JAICQI010000402.1, on the reverse strand, counting down.
CTCGGCGATCTCGTGATGATCGTGGCGATCATTTCCGTGATGCTGTGGACGGATCCGAAGCTCACGCTGATCAGTTTGTTGACGGTGCCGATGCTGTTTGCGGCGACCACGTGGTTTCGCCGGGGCGCGCGAAAGGGTTACGACCTGGTGCGGACGCGCATTGCGCGCATCAACGCGTTCCTGCAGGAGCACTTTGCGGGGGCACAGACGGTCCAGATCTTCAACGCTGAAGAGAAGTCGTTAAGCACATTCGATAGCATCAACGATAAGTATCGCCGCGCCAACCTCGACACGATCTTTTACTACGCGGTGTTTTTTCCGCTCGTGGATCTGATCGGCGCGATCGGTGTGGCGCTCATCATCTGGTATGGCGGTTATCGCATCATGCAGAACACGCCGGATCATACCGTGCTCACTCTCGGCGCGCTGGTGGCGTTTATTCAGTATTCGCAAATGTTGTTTCAGCCCATTCGCGACATTTCCGACAAGTACAACGTGCTTCAGGGAGCGGTGGTTTCTTCGCACCGGATCTTCAAAACACTCGACCAGCCGATCGCGGTGCTGACGCCGGAGCAGCCACGCAAGGCGGAGCGCGCTCGCGGCCGCATTGAGTTTCAGAACGTGTGGTTCGCTTACAACGAGGAAGACTGGGTGCTGAAGGACGTGTCGTTTACGGTGGAGCCGGGGCAGTCGATTGCTCTGGTTGGTCACACTGGATCAGGTAAGACGACGATCACGAACCTGCTGATGCGCTTTTACGATATTCAGCGGGGAAGAATCTTGCTTGATGGTGTTGATCTGCGCGATTGGGATCTAAAAGCGTTGCGACAGAACTTTGCCGTCGTGCTTCAGGAAGTGTTTCTGTTTAGCGGGACGATCGAAGGCAATATTCGTCTCGGGCGTGAAGACATCACCGAAGAGCGTGTGCGCTGGGCGGCGCAGGAAGTTCGTGCGGACAGTTTTATTCGTCGCTTGAAGGGTGAATACGAGGCTGAAGTGCGCGAGCGCGGCGCGGGCTTGTCAGTCGGGCAGAAGCAACTGATTTCGTTTGCGCGAGCGCTGGCGTTCGATCCGGCGATCCTGATTCTCGACGAGGCGACGAGCTCGATCGACACCGAGACGGAACAGTTGATTCAACGCGCGATCGAACGCGTGATGCGCGATCGCACCTCGATCGTGGTCGCGCACCGGCTGTCAACAATCCAGAGCGCGGACCGGATAATCGTGCTGCATCACGGCGAGATTCGCGAGCAGGGAACGCATCAGGAGTTGTTGGCTGAACGTGGACTTTACTGGAAGCTCTACAAACTACAGTACGCTGACTCGCGATCAGTATTAGCCACGGATTAACACGGATCAGTTTAATCCGATTTACGGCCCTGAGATCT
>JAICQI010000322.1 GCA_025937955.1 Pyrinomonadaceae bacterium | reverse complement strand
TGGGATTTAAAGCTGAAAAGCTGGACCAACCCTGAAAGGGTTAAGCTCTGCGTTTTTAACCCTTACAGGGTAGAATAAATTTTTTGAATACGATCCCAAGGTTGTCGATGTGCTCCAACCTTGGGCTGAAATTAGCCAACGCCTTCGGCGTTTATTCCAGAATTCAAAACTACTGTACAAGTAGTAAGGTTTACGAAATGAAGCTCGTATCAATCTCCCTCGTGTCGTGGCTGTTCGGCATGCTGCTTATCCTGTCGAAGGTTTTCGTGGTCGACGGACAAGCACTCAGTGCCACAGTCACATCGATGATCATGGCAGCGCTGTTGTTCTCTCTGGCCTATGCACCCTCTCTCTCCTGGCTGCGCCAACGCTTGGGCGGTTGTAGACCAGCGCTAGTGTTTCCTCTCGCCTCCGCTGTCGTACTCAACATACCTGTATTCCTGATCGAGATTCTCGCGATAGGCAGAACTTTAGCGCCCTCGGATGCGTTAGCATGCATTGTCGCTTTTCTGCTGATGGGTACAGTCTTCGGACTCGGATTCGTTTGGAATTATCAGGACGCAGCGCTATAAAAAGAGTATGGCACTCCCCGCTTCGGTTCCCCAGGAACCGATCAAAGCTCAAACGGCTCTCATAGAGCCTCCCGTGATCGACCTGCATGGCCTCAGCGTTTCTTTTGGTCGCAGGCAAATCCTGAAGAACCTGCGCGGCGATCTGCGTGGCAAAGCAATCGGTCTGCTGGGTCCCAACGGCGCCGGCAAAACCACACTCATTCACACGCTGCTCGGATTTCATCAACCGTCTTCCGGCACCGCGCACATCTTCGGACTCGACATCTCCGACGAAGCCAAACAGATCCGCTCGTTGATCGGCTACATGCCCGAGCGCGACTCGTTCATTGCCAAGATGAGCGCCGTTCACTTTGTGCGTTTGATGGGTGAGCTGTCGGGCTTGCCTCCCGAGGCCGCACTCGAACGCGCTCACGAAGCACTGTTCTATGTGGGACTCGGCGAGGCGCGCTATCGCCGTCTCGACAGCTATTCGCTGGGCATGAAACAACTCGCCAAGCTCGCGCAGGCGATCGTTCATGGTCCTAAACTGATCTTTCTCGACGAACCGACAAACGGGCTCGATCCGCCGGCGCGCCTGCGCATGATCAAGCTGATACGCGAGATTCGCGACAGCGGTCAGGCTCAAATCTTGCTTTCGTCGCACTTACTGGTTGACGTCGAAGAGTGCTGTGACGAGATCCTGATCCTTAAGGATGGCCAGATCGCCGTCTACTGCAATCTCGAGGAAGAAAGAAAGTCGAACCGCAAGTTTCTCATGATCGAGACGCGCGGCGATCAGGAGAAGTTTGTCAAAGCGCTTGGAAAACTCGGTTGTGAGTATGCGTTGTCCGGTGCTAATCGAATGAAGATAGTTTTGCAGGAAGGTATTGATGTGCGGGATCTGTACCGGCTGGCCGACCAGGAGCAGGTGCAGCTTCGTCGTTTGAGTTACAAGCGCGATTCGCTCGAAGACATCTTCCTGAAGGCAATGGAGAACGGCTATGGCGGTTTATGAACAGACGTATAAGCGCTACGCCGGCAATCTGACTCCCGAATGGAGCCGCTTCCTGATCATTCCGCGTCATACCTTGCGCGGCGTGTTCAATTACAAGCTATTCACGGCGTTTTTTGTCGTTTGCTTCGTGCCGCTGCTCGTCGAAGCGATTCTCATTTACCTACATCACAACGTCACCGCACTGGCGATCACGAATGCCAACATCAAGGATTTGGTGCCGATCGATGGTTCATTCTTCCAAACGTTTGTAAACATCCAGGGTGGGTTTGCTTTTGTTCTCGCGATACTGGTTGGGCCGCCACTTGTCTCCCGGGATCTGCGCAATAACGCGTTGCCGCTATATCTCTGCCGTCCGTTCTCGCGCACCGAGTATGTGATGGGGAAGATGTCAGTGATATTGATTCTGTTGTCGGCGGTCACGTGGATACCGCAGTTGTTGCTCTTTTTCCTGCAATCGTACCTCGAAGGGTTTGCCTGGTTTAGAGCGAATCTGTGGATTGCAAGCGCGATCATTATCGCCAGCGTTGTTTGGATACTGCTACTCGCGCTGTTGTCACAGACGATCTCCGCGCTGGTGAAATGGCGCGTGGTTGCGAGTGCAGCGATGTTGGGGCTGTTCTTGATTCCATCGGTGTTTGGCGAGTTCATCAACCAGGTCTTTGTAACGCGTTGGGGGAGCATCGTCAGCCTCGGCGGGCTGATTAATAATGTGACCGCGGGTCTTTTCGGCACGTTTCAGCCTGTGTATGAAAAAAGGCAGATCATTGATTGGGACACCGGTGCGGTGCGACAAATACTCTTGACTGAGCCGCCACTCTGGGTCTCCTGGATGATGCTGTTCATTATGTGTGCCGTGTGCCTGGCTGTGTTGCACTGGAAAGTTAAAGCTTACGAGGTGGTTCGTTAGATCGCGCTATGAGCTCTCCTGATCAACTCATCATCTTCGACAACGTCTCCAAATTCTACGGCGAGATACTCGGAGTGAATCGCGTCAATCTCCAGATCGCGCCGGGTATTACCAGTCTGGTGGGACCGAACGGAGCAGGGAAGTCGACGTTGATGAACCTGATGACCGGGCTATTGCGCCCGACGCGAGGTTCGATCAAGCTGTTGGGAATCCCTACCGATCAACCGGAACAACTTTTCCGCAAGGTCGGCTACTGCACGCAGTTCGATTCTTTTCCCAGAGGCGTGACAGGACGCGAGTTTATCAACTCGTTTTTGCTGGTCCATGGTTTCGATCGCACGCGAGCAAACGAGCTGAGCCAGGTCGCGCTCGAACGAGTTAATCTGGTCGATGCTGCGGATCGAAAAGTCGCGGCGTATAGCAAGGGCATGCGCCAACGCATACGTCTGGCGCAATCGATCGCGCACCAGCCTTCAGTGTTGATTCTCGACGAGCCGCTGAACGGTCTCGATCCGATGGTACGTGCCGAAACGATCGCGCTGTTTCGTAAGCTCGCCTCCGATGGGCTGCACCTGATCATCTCGTCGCACATACTGCACGAGGTCGACATGATGTCGGATCGCGTGGTGCTGCTGAACAACGGTTACATCGTCGCCGAAGGCAACATTCACGGCGTACGCGACGAGATGGAAGAGCACCCGATGCAGATCCTGATTCGTTGCGATCAGCCGGGCAAGCTCGCCGCGTATGTTTTCGCGCAGGACCACGTGGTTGAAGCGAGGCTTCACGACGATCGCCGCGGTTTGTTTGTGAAGACGCGCGACGCGGATCGGTTTTACCTGATGTTGAATCGCGCTGTTGCTGACGGTGAAGTGAACGTGGAGTCGATTGCGCCGGTTGATGACGATCTCAGCGCCGTCTACAGTTATTTGATCGGCACGTCAGGCGGTAGCGCATAGGAGTTCTGGAGATGAGTTCTGCGACAGACGTAGTGCAAACGAGATCATCGAGCCAGCCGTCGAGCTGGCGCCTCTGGCTGCGGCAGATCGGCGCGATCTTTCGTTTGGAGATCGAGAAGAACTTTCTGAGCCGTCGTTCGCTGTTGATCTACCTGCTTGCGTTCCTGCCGCTCTTTCCGTTGTCGATTCTGGCGCTCGTGCGTCCGCCGGGGAATGAATGGAGAGATTTCAATCAAATGAGCGTGATCTACTCCATTCTTTACAACGGGTTGATTCTGCGCACGGTGGTGTTTTTCGGTTCGGCGTGGATTTTCATGAACCTGTTTCGCGGCGAGCTGGTCGATCGCAGTTTGCACTATTACTTCCTGAGCGCTGTGCGGAGAGACGTGCTGGTGGTGGGCAAGTACATTTCCGGTCTCGTGACGTCGATGATTCTCTTTGCCGGGACGACAGTCATCGCGATGTTGCTGCTCTATTTTCCGCACTTCTATTCGCAGAGTGCGCGGTACTTTACCGAGGGTCGCGGTTTGGGGCAGCTTCTCACCTACGCCGGTATCACGATGCTGGCTTGTCTTGGTTACGGCGCGTTCTTCCTCGTCGTCGGTTTGTTTATACGTAATCCGATCATCCCCGCGTTGTTGCTTTACGGTTGGGAGTGGATCAACTTCCTTCTGCCGCCGGTGTTAAAAAAGATCAGCGTCATTCACTATCTCAACTCGCTCGTGCCCGTGCCGGTCTCCGAGGGACCATTCGCGGTAGTGGCCGAACCAACACCCGCGTGGATCGCGATACCGAGCATGTTGGCCGTCACGCTGGTCGTACTCATCCTCGCCTCTTATCGCATCCGCCACCTGGAAATCCGTTACGGTAGCGATTAGTTTTTATCCGTATTCATCCGCGTAGATCTGCGGCTAAAACTAAAGTTTTAGTTGACACGCCTCGTTGGTTCCTGTATTGTCCACCTAAAGTCTTAGGAGATGAACGCATGCCGCGGCGCAAGAGCGAACAGATGACGCCCCTCGAACTGGAGATCATGCAGGTGCTCTGGGAAACGGGGCCGGCCACCGTGCAGACCGTGCAACGACAGCTCAAACGCGAGCTGGCCTACACCACGGTGCAAACGATGCTCACCGTCCTGCACCGCAAGAAGAAAGTTAAAAGGACGCTCAAAGATAAGGCGTACATCTACACACCGGCGGTGAGTCGCACGAAGTTTACCGGTCACGCGGTGCGCGAGTTTATCGATCGCCTGTTCGGCGGCTCGGCGGAAGGGCTGGTGATGAAGCTGTTGCAGGAGAAACACCTGACGCCCGAGAAGCTGGCGGAGCTACACGCGTTGATCGAAAAGGAAGAGCGCGATGCTAAGAACTAGCGAGTTCGTCCTGAATTTCATTTTGAATTCGTTCTGGCAGATTGCGGTGATCTTTGCGATCGCGTCCGCAGGCGCGTGGCTGCTCAGGAATGGTCCCGCTCGCTATCGACATGCGTTGTGGATTGGCGGACTGACGGCGTGTCTGGTTGTACCGCTGTTGACTGCAACGCGCTTAGTGCCGGCATGGGTTTCGAGTTTTCAAGTCGCCGCGCCCACAGCTCCGGCTGCTACCGTCGTGGCTGTCGCCAGTTCAGAAGATCTGAATGTTGACCACATCTCGTTGCGCCGGAAAACCGTTACTACTTCGACCCGCAGCGTCTTGTTACTTTCTTTGGTTTACGCTCTTCTCATTTGCGGAAAAGGTATAAGACTGGCGCGATTCTGGCGGCGCAAAGAGATGCTCCGACGATCCTCGACCCGCACCGGCATCGCTCCGGAAATCGATCTGATGGCACAGCGCTGCCGCAATCTGTTGAACGTCAGACACGTGCCGGTTACTTCATCGACTACGGCACGCGTTCCGTACACGATCGGCACACTGCGCCCGCTGATTGTATTGCCTCAAGCTTTCTGCTCAGGCGCGAACGAAGCCAGGCTGCTTTCTGTTATCGGCCACGAGATGGCCCACGTGAAGCGCAGAGATTTTCTCACCAACCTGCTTTGCGAACTTGTTGCTCTGCCAATCTGGTTTCATCCGCTGACATTCCTGATCAAGCGGCAGATCGATCGCACGCGCGAACTCGCCTGTGACGAGCTCGTGACCAGACACGTTCTAGCGCCGAAGGTTTATGCCCGCTCTCTGCTTTGGGCTGCGGACATTTCCAGGCAGTACTCGTCACAGGCATTCATGTTGAGCATTTTTGACGGAAAGATTCTCGAGGAAAGGATTGTGAGGCTCATGAGAAACAATAGACGTGTTGGTAGTAGTCCGGCAAGAGTGATGATGTTCGCCGCGCTTGCGGTTCTTTGCGCATCGGCACTGTCGCTGTCGATGTTCTCGCTGGAACTGCAAACTCAAGCACGAGCCGCAGTGACGCAAACAATGCAGATGCTGAATCTTCCAACAGTGCAGCATCCGGTGGCGCCGACAGTTAATGCTCCGGCGACGCCAACAGTCACTGCTTCCCAGCCACGTACTGAAGCTCAACTCAACACGACCTCCGCAGACGAGCGCGCCATGTCGGCTTGCAAAGCCGGCAGAGAAGGGAAGGTTGAGGAAATTCCGTCGCTCATCGCGATGCTTGGCGACGACAGCAAGACACAGCTCATAGAGTGTTGGAGGTCAGGCCGCTGGAGCCCGGCGCTGCAAACCTTCAAACATCCCTCACCCGGAGAACAGGCAGCCATCGCATTAGCATCGATGGGCCGAACAGCATTGGTGCCACTGTCACAAGAGCTCGTCAGTTCGAATGCAGCCGTGCGCCGCAATGCAGCCTGGGCCATCGGCGAGTTGACGAACATGAGGCCGGGTGAAAGGGCCGGCGCGGTTCCGCAGCTCATTAACTTGCTCGGCGATTCAGACGCATGGGTACGCATGGCTGCTGCATTTTCTTTGGGTGAGGTGCGTGACGAACGTGCAATGACGCGACTTGTTGCAACGCTCGCAGACGACAACTGGCGTGTTCGACAACTCGCCGTGTGGGCCTTGAGCGAAATGAAAGACGAACGCGCAGTCACCGCGCTCTGTAGCGTATTGTTGTCGGATGCACATGTTGAAGTGCGCCGTGGGGCCGCCGAGGCACTCGGCGAGATCGCAAACGTCGCAGCTATTCCCTCTCTCAAACAGGCACTCAACGACGCGGACACTAGCGTCAGTGCCAAGGCCGCCTGGGCGATCTCTGAAATCGAAGGATAGTTGCTTCAAGTCAAGGAGGTATCCCGCATGTCTATCTCTCAATGGGTCTTGTTACTGA
>JAICQI010000577.1 GCA_025937955.1 Pyrinomonadaceae bacterium | reverse complement strand
CGTTGCTGGTCCAATGACAGCAAGCAGGCTGTAAACAAATGTATACGAGAACCGGCCGGTCCACCCCTGATACCACGTGATCTGAGCTCCAAGCAATCCATGAGTCCGCACCGGTCTTAAGCCGGCATAATCGTCAGCCATGTACCTTGAATATGAGCCGAGATATGCGTAGGCAATTAATGCCAGCACGAACGAGGAAGCCAGTAACCAATCAATGAGGCGAGCAGCGCTTGTGGAAGTGACCCAGGCTGGGATCTTTGAACGTGTGTCCAGTTTGGCAGGCCTCACTTCCCGAAACTCAGTATCCAGATGTCGCCCGTAATGCGGCCGCGCGCGTACAGCAACTGACGACCGTCACGCGACAGTTGTGGGTCTTCAAGAAAGAGATTGGAATCGGCATAGTTTGTGATCTTTTCCGGCGCGCTTTGGCGCCAATCCTGGGCGGGTCCGGGCACGCGGTAAAGGTTTTTGTGGTCCAGCTGAAAGTAGAGCCATCTGCCGGTTGGTGATATCGAAGGATGAAAATCATGGTGCGGCGTTGCGACCACTACTTGCGAATCGCCGCCGCTCGTGGGCATCGCCCGAAGGTCGATGTTGCCCGACTGAGTCGACTGATAAATCAACCACTTACCATCAGGACTTACGGCTGGGATAAAACTAATATTTGATTCATTGGTCAAACGCCGTGCACTTCGTGACTGCATATCGAATGAATAGAACTGACTGTCGACTGGAGAAAAATAGATAAGCGCGTTGCCGTCCGGGGTCCACGTGTAAGAGAAGGGTCCCACGTTCTCAATGAGCCGTTGAGGATTGGCGCCATCCGCGGTCATCAACCAAAGACTACCGCTCGCCTGCGGATCGTCCGATGGCCGTCTAAGAAAAACGACAGAACTGCCATCAGGAGACCATCTCGGATAGAGGTCATTAAAGTTAGGGTCTGCCGTCAATTGCACCGCAGGGGATCCGAGGTCAACTCGCCAGATGTGAGAACTGGCACCACGATGCGACTCGAAGACCAGGGACCGGGCGTCAGGCGAAAAGTTCATGAAGTAGATGACATCGTTTCCACTGGTGATCTGTTGTGCATCACCTGTGGGACGACCACTTTCTGCGTCAAACGGTAGCACCTCAAGATTGAATGACAGATTCAAAGCAGTAAAGGCGATCGATTTTCCATCGCGTGAGACGGCACTTTGCGTGTCACGGCCGCGACCTACCGTCAGCGGGGTCGGATTCCCGGATAATTCTCCGGTTGAGGTTGAAAAAGGTAAGTGCCAAAGCGATTGGTTTTTGCCGGCCTCGGTGTTTGAGTAAATGATAGCCTGTGAGTTTGCGTTCCACGTCGGTCGCTTGCCTCTCGCTACACGCCTGGGTTCGCCACCTTCAGCTTTGACCACATAGATCACATTATCGGTTGTTACGTCGGCCTCAAAAACAATCCACTGGCCGTCTGAAGAGAAACTCGGGTAAAGCAAAAATCTATGTGGTGGTTCACCGGTTTTGAATTTTAAGGGAATCTCTTTCGGGTCGCCGCCAGTTGAGGACACCTGATAAATCTTCTGCCGCCGCTGTGGACCGCTTGTGTAAATGATGGTGGCACCTTCTGGCGACCAGGAGGGGAAGTTTCCTGGTCCAGCAATCCTGCGCGTGCCGCCACCGAGTGCCGGCATCACCCAAAGATCTCCGCCCATCAGAGGCAAGTCGTATCCAAAATAGAGAATGCTCGAGGAGCTGGAGCGAGTCGAGATAAAAGCAATCTGTTTGCCATCAGGCGAAAAAGCCGGTTGGACATCATCCGCTGGATTGTTCGTTAGATTGATGTCAGCGCCTCCGGAGATCTGTTTTAAGTAAATATCAAGGTTGCCTGTCCGGTCGGCTACATAAGCGATAGTCTCGCCATTTGGAGCAAAAGTCGGCTCACCTTCATATCCCGGGTCGGACGTCAGAGGAGCGAGCTTTAGATTATCTAATTCGATAGTAGATCGTGGAACCGCGGTCGAGTGCGCAAACCACCAACCAGCGAACGCCGATGCCGCGATTAGTAAGACGCTTACAGCTGCCCATTTAATGGAAAACCCGTGAGTAATACCCTGGCTTACAGATGTTGAATTACTACTAAGCAGTGTGTTTGACTCAATCGCTCGTTTGAACCTGCGAAGGTCCAATTCAAAATCACCGGCGTGCTGATAACGCTCGGACGCATCTTTTGCGAACGCCTTTGCAAGAATATCCGTGAGTTCAGGTGGCATTTGAGAGTTGGACTGGGCCAGGAGCAGCGGATCCTGGTTGATGATTGCGTGCAAGGTATCAACCGCCGATTTGCCCTTGAACGGCCGTTGACCCGTTACCATTTCATAAAGCACCACTCCTAAACTAAAGATATCTGAGCGCTGGTCCACCTTCTCACCACGCGCTTGTTCCGGCGACATATAAGCGACCGTGCCCATGATGACTCCCGGCGTTGTCGCGTCATGACTGCCGGCGCCCAGGTACGCCGTCGTCAATTCGTTAACGCCACCGGCTTCTCGTTGCTTTTCTATTAATTTCGCCAGTCCAAAATCGAGAATCTTAATTTCACCACGGCCGGTTACGATCAGATTGTCTGGTTTGATATCGCGATGAATAACACCTTCCTTATGAGCCGCCGAAAGTCCCGAAGCGACTTGCGCTGCCAACTCGACCGCTCGCTTGATTTCGATCTTTCTGGCTGATAGCAGTTGTCGAAGTGTTTCACCCGCGACGTATTCCATTGCGATGTAGCGTGTGTGATCCTGTTCACCGATTTCGAAGATTTGCGCGATGTTTGGATGATGGAGCGCGGCAGCGGTCTTGGCCTCCTGTATGAATCGACGCATGTGCTCCTGATTTGTTGCCAAACGCTGCGGTAAGATTTTGAGTGCTACTTTTCGCTCAAGTTTTGTGTCTTGTGCCAAGTAGACCTTTCCCATCCCGCCTTCGCCCAGCACTGAATGAATCTCGTAGTGCGAAATGAGGTCACCAGCTTTGAATTCGTGATCGTCGACCAGCATTGCGGCCGCCGCCTGATAAGCGGGCGAGTCAATGAAGTGGTTCGTTCCTTCATGTGACTTAATAAGGGAGTCCACTGCTGAACGCAGTGATTGATTTCCTTCGCAAGCTTTGTCGAGGTAGGCTTCGCGCTCGCCCGACGGCAACTCGACTGCCGCGTGAAAAATCTCCTTCAGGTTTTCCCATTGCAAATCGGACATCGTGGCAGAGTAATGCCTTTATTCTGTCAGTCAGTACTCATCTGAGATCGCAGCCATGCGCGAGCAAACGTCCAGTCGCGCATCACCGTTCCGGGTGAGACCTTGAGCACATCCGCAGTCTCTTCAATACTCAGTCCGCCAAAGAAACGCAATTCGACAATTTCGCTTTGCCGGGAATCGATTTCCTCGAGCATCTTCAATGCGTCATCAAGAGCGATAACATTCGCAGCCTGTTCCTGCGACGCGTTCATCGCCTGGGACAGCGACACCTGAATCGTGCCCTGACCTCGTTTTGCAGAGTCACGTTTTCGCGCCTCATCAACCAGGATGCGCCGCATCACCCGCGCAGCAATACCGAAAAAGTGACTTCGATTCTCCCATGCGATCTGAGGTTGATCGACCAGCCGTAAGTAAGCCTCGTTGATTAGCGCTGAGGTCTGCAACATGTGTCCCGGTTTCTCGCGACGCATGTGCTGATGGGCCAGTTTATGGAGTTCCTCATAGACGAGTGGCATCAGCTTGGTGAGTGCCGTTTGGTCGCCACCGCCCCAATCCTTCAAGAGCTGCGTTATCTCATGCGGGGCACGTTTCATTAGAGGTTTCTCAGACCGTTTGCGCAGTAGAAAGTAGGACGAAGAATAACAACACTCACTGGAAAGGAAAACTCGATTAAACGCAAAACTCAAAATCTGTACGGGGCCGAAAGACAATCAGTACAAGGAGAAAAGATCATGAATTCCCATAAGAACCTGCGGAAAGCATTGGCCTTGGTTATGTTGTTTGTACTCACGATGCCGTTGGCAATTGCCTGGAATGCGACTCACGCGTGCGCTTCATCGCCGAGTGCAGTCACCAGTGATGCGGTCATACTCCACTGGAACGAGATCGCTGTCACAACGATCGGCGCTCAACCCCCTTTCCCAGCGGCTCGGTTTATGGCGACGGTACAAGTCGCCGTGTTTGAGGCAGTCAATGCAATCACCGGCGAATATGAACCATATCTCGGAACGATTAGCGCTGCACCGGGAGCCTCGACAGAAGCGGCCGCAGTCGCGGCGGCCCACGGTGTGTTGAAAGCCTTGTTCCCCGCTCAAGGTGCGACGCTGGATCAAAAACGAGCAGACTCGCTCGCGACCATCCCAGACGGACCTGCGAAAAACGACGGCATCGCTGTTGGTGAGGCCGCAGCAGT